>JBOHEL010000004.1:0-33227 GCA_050700995.1 Sciscionella sp.
GGACGCGAGCGTGCTGATGATCGGTGAGCGCACCAACGCCAACGGCTCCAAGGCATTCCGGAGGGCGATGCTGGACGGGCGGCTCGACGACTGTGTCGCGATCGCGCGGGATCAGACCAGGGATGGTGCGCACATGCTCGACCTGTGCGTCGACTACGTGGGTCGGGACGGCGCGGTCGATATGGCGGAGCTGGCTGGCCGGTTGGCGACCGCATCCACGCTGCCGCTGATGATCGACTCGACCGAGCTGGCGGTGTTGCGTGCCGGGCTGGAGCGTCTCGGCGGGCGGTGCGCGGTGAACTCGGTGAACTACGAGGACGGCGACGGCCCAGAGTCACGTTTCGTCAAGGTCATGGGCCTGGTGCGGGAATTCGGCGCCACGGTGGTGGCACTGACCATCGACGAGCAGGGCCAGGCGCGTACCGCGGATCACAAGGTCGCGATAGCGGACAGGTTGATCCGCGAAATCACGGGTACTTACGGGCTGGCGGTCTCAGACATCATCGTGGATTGCCTGACCTTCACCATCGCGACCGGGCAGGAGGAGTCCCGCCGCGACGCCCTTGAGACCATCGAGGCGATCCGGCTGCTCAAGCAGCACCATCCCGAGGTACAGACGACGCTCGGGCTGTCCAATGTGTCCTTCGGCTTGAACCCGGCGGCGCGGCAGGTGCTCAACTCGGTGTTCCTGCACGAATGCGTGGACGCCGGACTGGACACCGCGATCGTGCACGCCTCGAAGATCCTGCCTATGGCACGCATTCCCGAGGCGCAGCGGGTGCTGGCGCTCGACCTGGTTTACGACCGCCGTCGGGATGGCTACGACCCGCTGCAGGAGTTCATGGCGGCGTTCGAGGGCGTGACGTCATCCTCGTCGAAGCAGTCACGCGCGGCGGAGCTGGCGGCGCTGCCGCTGTTCGAGCGGCTGGAGCGACGCATCGTCGATGGTGACCGGGTCGGTCTGGCCGACGACCTCGACGAGGCGCTGCGCCAGCGGCCCGCGCTGGAGATCATCAACGACACGTTGCTCTCCGGGATGAAGACGGTCGGAGAGTTGTTCGGCTCCGGCCAGATGCAGCTGCCGTTTGTACTGCAGTCCGCGGAAGTGATGAAGGCGTCGGTCGCGCACCTGGAACCGCATATGGAGAAGGACGACGCGGGCGGCAAGGGCCGCATCGTGCTGGCCACGGTCAAGGGCGATGTGCACGACATCGGCAAGAACCTGGTTGACATCATCCTGTCCAACAACGGCTACGAGGTCGTCAACATCGGCATCAAGCAGCCGGTGAACGCTATCCTGGCCGCCGCAGAGGAGCACGCGGTGGACGTCATCGGGATGTCGGGCCTGCTGGTGAAGTCCACGGTGGTGATGAAGGAGAACCTGCAGGAACTCAACTCCCGAGGGCTGGCCGAACGTTGGCCGGTGCTGCTCGGCGGTGCCGCGCTGACCCGCTCCTACGTGGAGAACGATCTGGCCGAGACCTACCTGGGTGATGTGCGCTATGCCCGCGACGCGTTCGAGGGCCTGCGATTGATGGATTCGGTGATGGCGGCCAAGCGCGGCGAGTCGACTCCCGATGATGAGGCCGAAGCCGCGAAACGCGCGGAACGCAAGGCGCGGCACGAACGTTCGAAGCGGATCGCGGAGGCACGTAAGGCCAAGGCCGGCGCGGAGCCGGAGCCCGAGCAACCATCGCGTTCGGAGACCGCGACAGATGTGCCGCTGCCCGCTCCGGCGTTCTGGGGCAGCCAGGTGGTCAAGGGCCTCGCCGTCGCAGACTATTCCGCGATGCTCGATGAGCGCGCCACGTTCATGGGCCAGTGGGGCCTGCGGGGCGCGCGGGGCGGCTCCGGACCGTCCTTTGAGGAGCTTGTGGAGACCGAAGGGCGGCCAAGGCTGCGGTACTGGCTCGACAGGCTCACTGCGGAGGGGCTGTTGCAGCACGCCGCGCTTGTCTACGGCTATTTCCCGTGCGTGGCCGACGGCGACGACCTTGTGGTTCTCAGCGAGCCCAGCGCGGATGCGCCGGAACGTCACCGCTTCACCTTCCCCCGCCAGAAGCGCGACCGCAGGCTGTGCCTTGCCGACTTCTTCCGGCCCCGCGAGCTGGCAGCCGCGGCAGGTGAGGTCGACGTGGTTGCCTTCCAGCTGGTGACCATGGGCCAGCCGATCGCCGACTACGCGCAGGCACTGTTCACAGGCGATGCCTACCGCGACTACCTGGAGGTTCACGGCCTCGGTGTGCAGCTGGCAGAGGCACTGGCCGAGTACTGGCACGCGCGGGTGCGCGCAGAGCTGCATTTCGCCACCGGGGCCACGATCTCGGAGGAGGATCCCGCGAATATCGAGGAGTTCTTCAAGCTCGGCTATCGCGGTGCGCGCTTCTCGCTGGGCTACGGCGCCTGCCCGAACCTGGAGGACCGGGCGAAGATCGTGGATCTGCTAGAACCAGAGCGTATCGGCGTCAAGCTGTCGGAGGAGTTCCAGCTGCATCCCGAGCAGTCCACCGATGCCATCGTGGTGCATCACCCAGAAGCCAACTATTTCAACACATGAGGGGAGCGGACGTGGCGGAGTCGTCCGTCGAACTTCAGTCAGGCGCGGACGAGGGGACCATGGTTCCCGACGCAGTGCTGTGGGACATGGACGGCACTCTGGTCGACTCCGAGAAGCTCTGGGATATCCCGCTGTACGAGGCGGCGGAACGGCTCGGTGGCCGATTGTCGCCCACCGACCGCGAACAGCTCGTCGGGTCCAATATGGACACCACAGTGCTCGTCCTGTTCACCGTGCTCGGCTTGCCTGTCGAAAATTCCGCGATGGCGGAGACCGCGGGGGAAATCCGCCGCAGGACACGCGAACTGTTCACGGCAGGGCTGCCGTGGCGCCCCGGCGCCAAGAGCGCGCTACGCGCGGTGCGGGCGTCCGGCGTGGCCACCGGGCTGGTCACCTCCACCGAACGTGAGCTCACGGAGGTCGCGCTGCACACCATAGGCAGGGAGCATTTCGATGTGACGGTCTGCGGGGACGAGGTGGACGGCCACAACAAACCGCATCCAGAACCTTACCTGCGGGCGGCCAGGCTGCTGGGTGTCGATCCGGCACGCTGTGTTGCCGTGGAAGACTCGCCGACCGGAGCCGCGTCCGCGGAGGCCGCGGGCTGCATGGTGCTGGTAGTGCCGTGCGATGTCGAGGTGCCCGGCGGGCCTCGCCGCGTGTGGCGTGATGGGCTGGTCGGCGTGGACGCGGCGGAGCTCGGTGCGCTGCTGGGCTGAACCGGCCCGGCTCCGGTGCCAGGGTTTGGGATGACAGAATCTCGGCTGTGAAGACGTTCGACGAGTTGTTCGCCGAGTTGACCGAACGAGCACGCACCCGGCCGGAGGGTTCCGGGACGGTCGCGGCGCTGGACGCCGGCGTCCATGCGCAGGGCAAGAAGGTGTTGGAAGAGGCGGGCGAGGTGTGGATCGCCGCCGAGCACGAGTCCGACGGGCAGCTCGCCGAGGAGGTGTCGCAGCTGCTTTATTGGGTGCAGGTGCTGATGCTGGGGCGTGGCTTGACGACCGACGACGTCTACCGTTACCTGTGAGAGGGACGAACGATATGCTGCGGGTTGCGCTACCGAACAAGGGCACTCTCTCGCGACCGGCGTCGGACATGGTGGCCGAGGCCGGATATCGTCAGCGAAGCGAGCAGCGCGACCTCACGGCGTTCGATCCGGAAAATGAGATCGAGTTTTTCTACTTGCGGCCCAAGGACATCAGCATTTATGTGGGTTCGGGTGAGCTTGACCTCGGTGTCACCGGCAGGGACCTGGCGCGGGATTCCGGAGCACCAGTGGCGGAGCGGCTATCCCTCGGGTTCGGCCGCTCCACATTGCGTTACGCCGCCCCGGCCGGTCGCGAGTGGACGGTGGCCGACTTACAGGGAAAGCGACTGGCGACCTCCTACGCGCGGTTGGTGTCCGAAGACCTGGCCGGTCACGGTGTCGCAGCCGAGGTGATCAAGCTGGACGGTGCGGTGGAGATCTCGGTGCAGCTCGGTGTCGCGGACGCGGTTGCCGACGTGGTCGAATCGGGCCGCTCGTTGCGTCAGCACAACCTTACTGCCTTCGGCGATCCGGTCTGCGTGTCCGAGGCGGTCCTGATCGCGCGCGATGGTGCGCGGCGGTCGGAGGCCGCCGATCAGCTCACCGCGCGGCTGCAGGGTGTGGCGTTCGCGCAGCAGTACCTCATGCTGGACTACGATTGCCCGCGCGAGCTGCTGGACAAGGCGATCGCGGTGACACCAGGGCTTGAGTCGCCGACAGTGGCTCCGCTTGCGGACGAACGTTGGGCGGCGGTGCGTGCGATGGTGTCACGCAAGGCCGCCAACAAGATCATGGACGAGCTGGCCGCGCTCGGTGCGAAGGCCGTGCTCGCCTCCGATATCCGCTCCTGCCGCCTGTAGGGGTGTGGGTTCCTTCAAGACCCCAAACCTCGGTGCATGTCGGGACCGTTCAGTGACGGAGTTTCTTGGGGAGCAGGTCGTAGAGCTTGCGCCGGGAGTTCTGCATGTCCCGCTCGTTGCGGGAGCGCGCCACGTCGGAGATGAAGTCCTCGAAGACGAAGCCGTCGTCCTCCGCAGGCACCGGGACGGCCTGGCCCGGCTGCTTGAGGTCGACCACTCTCGCGATCTTGCGATAGGCCACGGCCTGCACGGTCGCTGGGGCGAACGTGGTGACGGGCACGCCCCTCGACGCCGCCTCGTTGACCACCACACCTTGCGGCACATGATCCAACATCGGGTGGCCAAGGCCCTGCAGTTCGACCAGCGCTTGCCGGGCGTAGGTGGAGATCGGCCGTCGGTACAGACTAGGCACCAGCCCGTACCACTCGATCGGTTCGCGGCCGAGCGACTGCTCCAGTTGCCTCACCTGCTCGGCGAGCAGCCGCACCGCTCTCACGCTGGTCTTGTCGAGTTGCACCGGCACCAGTAGGCCGTCGGCTATCGCCAGCGCGTTGTTGGTGAGCACGTCCAGTGCCGGTGGGCAGTCGATCACGATGTGCTCGTAGTCGGCGAACTGCAGCACCCGCCCCAGCTGCCACACCGGCACCCTGAGCTGATCCAGCCTGCGCACCAGGTCGAACATCGCGGCCGAGGTGGGGAGGACGTCGAGGGTACCTGGCGGGCAGACCGCCGCGAACGGGTGCCGGACCACGAGGTCTGAGATCGGCCCCTTCCACATCCGGCTCAACGCCCTGGCGAGGCTCGGCGCGTCAGGTTGGGACTCGGCGAGCCCGAGGTACTCGGTGGTGGCGTGGCCCTGGGGGTCGAGGTCGACCAGCAGCACACGCTTGCTCATCTCGGCCAGCGCCGCGGCGACTCCGACGCTGAGAGCAGTCTTGCCCACCCCGCCTTTCTGGTTGATCACTGCGGTGACCCGCGTCGGCCTGGTGTCCTCGGAGCGGGCGGGTCCGGCGGGCGTCACGGGAAAGTCCTCCTCGCCGGTGGGGTCGGGCACTGCGCGGCAGCATAGCTGTGGTGACGCGCAGTGCCGGGTACCGCTGCGGGCGCGGCGAGTCACCGCCGGTGGTTGGCCGTCCCGCGGTAGCGCCCGAAGTCCTCGAGCCAACGCACGTTGTCCTCGCCCGATGCCCGTTCCCTTCCCGAGCGTGCCACCGCCGAGACGAACTCGGAGAACACGAACTCCTCTGGTGGCTCGATACGGCGACGATGCTTGCCCTGGAAGGTGGTGTCGATGCGCCACGCGATCTCCCGCAGCGCGAGGGCGTGGCCGCTCTGCGGTGCGAAGGCGGTCACCGGCAGGCCGTGCGCGGCAGCCTCGGTGATCACCACGTTGAGCGGCAGGTGCGGCAGCATAGGCAGGCCGAACGTGGCGAACTCCTCCATCACCGCCACCGAGTAGGTAGGCATCGGCCTGCGGTACAGGCCCGCGACGATGCCGTAGTTGGCGATCGGTTCGCGTGGCAGCGCCTTCTCGATGTACGCCATCTGTGCCTGCAGCAAGCGGAGCGCGCGCACGCTGGTGCGGTGCGGTTGCACAGGGACGAGTACGCCATCGGTGACTGTGAGCGCGTTGTTACTCAGCACATCGAGTGCGGGCGGGCAGTCGATCACCACGTGCTCGTAGTCGACGGTATCAAGGATCTTGGTGAGCTGCTGTTCCTTGACGTGGCTTTGCTCCAGGCGCCTGATCAAGGTCAGCATGGCCGCCGAACTTGGTATGACATCGAGCGAACCGGAGTTGGGGAACTGTACGCGGTTGTAGGGCACCGCCAGTTCCTTTGCCGTGCCCTGCCACCGGCCTGACATCGCGTCAGCGAGAGTCGGGGCCGGTGCGACGGGTTCGGGCAATGCCAGGAACTCTGCGGTGGCGTGACCTTGTGGGTCCAGGTCGATCAGCAGGACCCGGTGGCCGAGTTCGGCCAGTGCCGCGGATACGCCAACGCTGAGGGCTGTCTTGCCGACGCCGCCTTTCTGGTTGATGACAGATGTGATCTGCATCGCCGTTCTTCGTTGGCTGGTGTTCGATTCGATACGTACCGAGGTTAGTCGATCACGGCGTGGTTACGATCACCGTCCTGCTGGCTGCCATTCGGAACAGCGCGATACGCTGCGCCGCTCGCAGTCAGCGGCGGCGCACCAGCAGGGCCTGCGCGGCGCGCCCGATCTGGCCGCTCCGGTCGTGGAGGTTACTGCTGGTCGTGCCGATCCCGTGCGGTCCGATGACGGTCGCCGCGTCGAGCCCGATCCACTCGCCGACCGGCTCGCGGTGCAGATGCACGGTGAGTTCGGTGTTGATGAAGTACCATTCGCGCGGGTCCAGCAGGCCGGAGATGCCGTTGCCGGAATCGGCCACGGCCAGCGTCCGCTGCCAGCTTGTCGGCTCCTCGCCTTCGACCAGATCGACGCGTTGCCTGCACCACAACGATGCGGGACCGGCAGTGCCGAACCCGCCGGACAGCGCGCGCCATTCCATGACGTCGAGGTAACCGGAGCGCCAGTGCTCCGGCTGCACGTACGGCGCCGCCTGGTCCGGATCGGGCAGTGGGGTCGACTCTCCCTCGGCCACGTCGGCGGTGTTCGACCGCACGATGCGCCAGCCGCGCGCCGTGGCCACCGCACGGCCGGCACAGCACAAGGCAGCGGATACCAGCTCGACCGAGCGCCCTGGCCGTTCCAGCTTCGCGCTGACCTCAAGTTCGGCGACGGGCAGCGGCCCCAGGATGTCCACCGAGACCCTGGCGAGCATCATGTCGCGGGCCGCCGGGACGCCCTCGAGCGCCCGCGCAAGCAGGGCGGAAGGCGGCCCGAAATGCTGTGTGTCGGCAGACCACGGGCCCGCGGTGTGGCCCGTGGAGACGAACGTGTGCTCGTCGCGCCGTTGATAAAATGCCTCGCCCACTGTTACTCCATTTGCTCCGCTGACCGTTCGGTGTTGAGGTCCGGCTGTGGTGTTCCTGGCTCCGGCCAGCCGGGGTAGGGCGGGGGTGTGCCGCCGAACTCCGGGCAGTGTGCCTTGTGATCGCACCAGTCGCACAGCCGGCTGGGATGTGGCCGGAAGTCCCCATCGCGACCGGCCGCGAGTATCGCCTTCCAGATGGCGTCCACGGTGCGTTCGAACCGCAGCAACTCGTCCTCGTCCGGGGCGTAGGCAAGAGACTCGCCACTGGCCAGGTACATCAGCCGGAGCTGGCGCGGGACCACGCCTCGCAGCCGGTAGAGCGCCAGCGCGTAGAACTTCATCTGGAACAGTGCTTTGGCTTCGAACGCCTGCCGGGGAGCGGTCCCTGTCTTGTAGTCCACCAGCCGGATCTCGCCGGTCGGCGCCACGTCCACTCTGTCGATGTAGCCGCGAAGCAACAAGCCGGATGCCAGCTCCGTTTCCACCGGAAGTTCGCATGCCTCCGGTTGCAGTGTGCGCGGGTCCTCCAGCCGGAAGTAGGCGCTGAGCAGTTCCTGTGCCGATTCCAGCCAGCTCGCCAGCGCTGCCCGGTCGGTGCCCTCGGCGTCGGTGGCGTCCGCGAAAAGCGCGGCCAACTCCGGCCGCGCGGCCAGTTGCTCCGACCAGGACGGCTCCAACAGCTGCTCGGCGCGCTCCGGAAGCCGCTGATCGGCAGGCAATGCGAACAGCTTCTCCAGCACCGCGTGCACCACGGTGCCTCGCACCTGCGCCTTCGTCGGCTTCTCCGGCAGCCGGTCAACGGTGCGGAAGCGGTAGAGCAGTGGGCACTGTTTGAAGTCGGCGGCCCGGGACGGGGACAGCGCTGGCCGCTTTCGAGGCCGGGCGGGTGGTGTCCCAGGTAGCACAGACTCGACCGATTCCGTCATGATGCGCAGCGTAGTTGGCCGGTCTGACAGGAACCGGACACCTACACATCTACGCTGCGCGACGTGGCATCGAGAAGCGGCTGGCTTGGCTCGGCAGAGGAGGGCGCCATGACAGGTGGCCTCCTGCTGTTTCGGGTGCGCGGGGTACCGGTACTTCTCGCACCGTCGTGGTGGGTCGGTTCGCTGCTGGTCACGCTGCTCTACGCACCCTTGGTCGGCCGGCTGATCGTCGGCGTCAACTGGGCGCAGTCCCTCCTGCTGGCCTTGACGTTCGCGCTGCTGCTCGCCGTGTCGGTGCTGCTGCACGAGCTGGGTCACTGCGTGGTGGCGCTTCGCCTCGGCCTGCCGGTGCGCAGGGTGCGGCTGTTCCTGCTCGGCGGCGTCTCGGAGGTCTCCCGCGCGCCTCGACGTCCTCGCGAGGAAGGCCTGGTGGCACTTGCCGGGCCGCTGGTGTCGATCGTGCTGTCGGGCCTGTCGGGGATGGGGGTACTGGTAGTGCCCGGCGGGGGTTCGCCGTGGCTGCTGCTGATGGAGTGCACGGTGGCGAACTTGGCGGTGACCGTGTTCAACCTGCTGCCGGGGTTGCCGTTGGACGGCGGCAGGATCCTGCGCGCGGGTGTCTGGGCTGCCACCGGGCGGCGTGCCATCGGGACCAAGCTTGCCGTCGCGGGGGCGGGTGCGGTTGCGGCCGCGCTAATCGTATGGGCGTTGGCCGGGGTGTTCGCCGCCAGCCAGGACCGCTGGCTGCGGCTGGCGGTGTGCGCGGTGACATCATGGTTCGTCATCGGTGGTGCGGCTGAGGAACTGGCTGGGGAGCGGCGCAGCACATGGCCCGACGGGCTGCGGCTGGCCGACCTGCTGCGACCGGTACTGCAGCTGCCCGCGGAAAGCCCGGTGGGTGACGCGCTGATCGCGTCCGCGGGCCGCGGCGTCGTGCTGGTGCGGGCGGACGGCGTTGCTGCGGGCCTGCTGGATGAGCACCTGGCACAACAACTGGCCGCGCAGTCGCCGGGGGCGCCATCGGAACAGGCAGCCGAAACCATCCGGCCGGAGAACGTGGTGCTCGACTCCGACGCTGGCGAGGAGATCATCGAACGGGTGCGCGGTACGGCGGCATGGCAGTTCCTGGTCCTCGACGCGGAGGGCCGACCCTCGGGAGTGCTGCGCAGGGAAGACCTTCAGGCCGCGCTGCGCGGATCTCCTCGGCGCTCCTGGAGCTCGCACGGATAGCGATTCCGGGCCCTACCCACCGGCATGACGGCCGCGGCTGCCTGCCAGGATGGGCATTCCCGTTCGGCGCGTTCGCGAGTTGCGAACAAGGAGGAAATCCACGGTGAGTTCGGTCAGCGGCAAGTTCGTGCCCGGTGACAGGGTGCAGCTCACCGACCCGAGGGGGAGGCGCTACACGCTGGTGCTGGAAACGGGCGGGCAGTACCACACCCACCGCGGCGCGCTGGAGCATGATGCGATCATCGGCTCGCCGGAGGGCTGCATGGTGGTCTCCGCTGGTGGCACGTCCTACCTCGTGATGCGTCCGCTGCTCCCGGATTATGTGCTGTCGATGCCCCGTGGCGCGCAGGTGATCTATCCCAAGGACGCCGCGCAAATCATGATGTGGGGCGACATCCATCCCGGGGCGAGGGTGTTGGAGGCAGGTGCTGGTTCGGGCGCGCTGAGCTGCTCGCTGCTGCGCGCGGTCGGGGAGTCCGGCAGCGTGATCTCCTACGAGGTGCGCGAGGATCATGCGGAACACGCGGTTCGCAATGTTGAGCGGTTCTTCGGCGCGCGCCCGCAGAACTGGACGTTGCACATCGGTGACCTACGCGAACACTCCGGCGAGGTGGATCGGGTTGTGCTCGACATGCTCGCGCCGTGGGAGATGTTGCCCACTGTGGCCGAGAGCCTGCGCCCCGGCGGTGTGCTTGTGGTGTACGTGGCAACAACCACGCAGCTTTCGACGGTCAGTGAGGCATTGCGTGAGCAACGGTGCTGGACCGAACCGCAGTCATGGGAGTCGATGGTGCGACCGTGGCACGTGGTTGGCCTCGCGGTGCGCCCGGAGCACCGCATGATCGCGCACACCGCTTTCCTGCTCACCACGAGACGGCTGGCCGACGGGGTGGTACCGCCGCGCCCGCAGCGGCGGCCGAATCGAGTCTGACGCCCACCCTGCGCCGCCGGCTCAGTTGCCGCCAGCCATCTGCGCGAACGCGACGCACCACGTGCCGTTGCTCTCCGCCATGGGAAGCGAGACCGAGCCTCCCTTTACTCCCGGCGCGCTCGCGGTCATCGTCGCGGTGGCCCGGTTGCCGGAGACCTTGGGCGTGCCGGCGATCTCGAACTTCGCTCCCTTCGGCATCGCGTCGAGCACCTTCTGCAGCTCGGTGGCGCTCACCTGCTTCGGCAGCGAGCAGGCGACCTTGATCATCCGCTGGGCATCGCGAGTGGTGTAAGCCTGTGCCATCTCATTTGCCGCGGCTGCTGGGTTCGGGGCCCCAGCGGTCCCGGCGCCGCTCGCGGGATCGGTGCCGCCGCTGGGTTTGCCTGCGGTGGCGTCCCCGTTGCCGCTCGTGCGTGGTGGGACGGTGGTAGCGCTGGATGGGGCGCCGCCGCTGCGCGCGCCACCACCGTCGGCGATCGTGCTGGTGCCCGCGTCCCTGGTGAGCATCCACCCTGGCGCGGCGAGTCCGGTGACCAGCAGCGCGACGATCACCACCGCGACCGCGCTCACGCCTACCCTGAGGCCGGTCTTCTTCTTGGGCGGTTCGCCGCCCGGGTTGCCGCCTGGCGCGCCGAACCACATCGTCTGCCCGGACTCGCCCGCTCCTCCCCGCGGTTGCCCCGCCGTCGCTGGGTAGGCTCCCGACATGGGCTGGGTGTCATCGGGATCCTGCTGCCCGTACGGACCCGGCTGTTGTGGCGGATAGGTCATAGGCGTTCCTGTTCGCGTCGGGTCGTCGGGGTTGAGGAGAGGCCAGCGGCCACCCTACCGACGGGAAACGTTTGGACGGCAATCCGGGAACGCGATGCGATCGGGTGTGCTGCCGCTCGAAAAGCGCGTCACGGGGCGATGCACCACGTGCCGTCAATCCTCCGCAGTGTGAGCGCGGCAGGGTATCCGAGCCGCTGGCCGTGTTGCTCCCAGTGCTGGATGTAGGAGCCATATGCGGTGTCGCCGGAGATCTGGACCGGCCCGACGAGTTTGGCCACCGGCCGCTGTGCTCGCAGTGCTGCTCGCGCCTTGCTGATGTCGGCTCGCGACGGCCGTACACACAGCGTGGTGAGCTCAAGATCAAGGTCGCCACGGTTGATCGCCCGTACGTAGGTGTCCGCGACGGTCTGGGGATCGCTGCGGCTTCGGGTAGGTGGTGCTGGGGAGCGGGTACCGGCCTCGTGCTTCGGCGCGCTCGCGGTGGCGATATCCGTCGTAGGGTCGCGGCGTTGGCCTGGTAGCCATCCTTGCCAGGCCGGTCCGGTGACCAGCACGGCCGCGACCACGATCAGCCCGCCGCCTATCGCGATGCGCATCCTGCTTCGCGGTCGGTGCTCGGGTGGGCCGGGCAGTGGTGGTACGCCGTGGTCGCTGGCCGGGCGTTCTGGTGACTGGCTCGGGTATCCCATGGTGTCCCTAGGATGCCTAGGACGGCGCGGTGCGCGTCAGGTTCAGTGTGTCGGGTTTCTTGTCCGGGTTCAACGCGACGACACACCAGCGGTTGTCAAGATGTGCGAGCACTCCGGTGTAGTGCGCTGTGTTGCCACCGGTCGTGACGGTGAGGTTGACCAGCGCCATCGACGACGCTGTGGTGTCAACCGGTGCGGACTTCCTGACATGCAGGTCGGTGGCGCGCAGCAGCCGCTGTTCCACGCGTTTGACCGCCGCGCCGGTGCGGCAGGTGAGAGTATCGAGCTTTGTGGCGTCGCGGTGCGCGAAGGCGACAACCAGGCGGTCGGCGACGGCCGCTGCGCCCGGTATCCCCGCGTGCCCCGCCGCGGAGCCGGGCGGTGCTCCCTCCCTCGTGGTGACAGGTTGCCTTGTCACCAGCCATCCTGGCCATCCCAGCCCGGTGACCAGCGCGGCGAGAGCAGCCAGGAGCAGGGTGGTGCCGAGGAGCAGGCGCCGGGCGGACGGGCGGCGGCGCCTGCGGCCGGGTTCTGGTCGCTCGTGGCGGCCCCCAGGGTCCGGAGCGGGCGGCAGGCGCTGGCGAGGCTGGGCGAAACTGCCCCATTCGGTATAACCGTCCGGTCGCTGCGCGCGCGGCGGTAAGCGCTGCGACGGAACGGACATGGTCTCTTCTCCTCGCGTGCGGGCGCGCTGGGGTAGCGATGCGGGCTCGATCAGGAGTGTGTGCTGCCCAATTATGCGCACCGTGACGCTACGGTCGCAGGCCTGTCGCCGGACGATGCCAGGAAGTTACGTGACGTGCGCCTTGCGCGGTGAGTTCGGGTCTGCGCTGCAGGCTCCGGCGAACGGGTTCCGCGCCGATCGATATCGGTCACGCACGATCACCAGCAGCCACGACACGTACTGAGATGGTCCAATCCGTCCCGACAGGTGGACGGAATCCGTGTCGATGCCATTTTGAATCGCACAGTTGACGGTGATCGCCGGTACCGTGGAAGTACGACCGTGGAGGGAGGGTGCCGATATGCAGCACGACCGCCCCGGCAGCCGGCCTGAGCGAGACGACGTGCACGGTAGTGGTGAGTTCACCGCCGAGCAGTCCGCTGAGGTCCGGTTTCTGGAAGAGGAAATCACCCAGTTACGCCAAAGGCTCACCGAGGCACCGCGCCAAAATCGGGTACTTGAGCAGCGGCTGACGGAAGCATCGGAACGAATCGAGGCGCTCACCGAACGAAACGGCAAGCTCGTCGAGACTCTTCGCGAGGCTCGCACGCAGCTGCTGGCGCTGCGCGAGGAAGTTGACCGGCTCGCGCAGCCCCCCAGTGGCTACGGCGTGTTCCTCACCCGCCATGAGGACGGCACGGTGGACGTGTTCACCTCGGGCAGGAAGATGCGGGTGGCGGTATCGCCCGCGGTCGAGGGTGAGCAATTGGGCATGGGCCAGTCCGTGCGGCTCAACGAAGCGCTCACTGTGGTGGAAGCGGGTCTGTTCGAACGTATCGGCGAGGTATGCGCGTTACGGGAACTGATGCCTGCGGAAGCGCATGACGGTCCGTTGCGCGCCCTTGTGGTCGGGCACGCCGATGAGGAGCGCGTTGTCTGGTTGGCCGATCCGCTCAGTGTCGAGCAGCTCAAGCCCGGCGACTCCTTGCTGGTCGACACGAAGGCCGGGTACGCCTACGAGCGTGTTCCCAAGGCCGAGGTGGAAGACCTGGTGCTTGAAGAGGTACCGGATGTCGGCTACGAGGACATCGGTGGTTTGTTCCGCCAGATCGAGCAGATCAGGGACGCGGTTGAGCTGCCGTTCCTGCATGCCGACCTGTTCAGCGAGTACCAGTTGCGGCCGCCCAAGGGTGTGTTGCTCTACGGTCCTCCTGGCTGCGGGAAGACCCTGATCGCGAAAGCGGTCGCGAACTCGCTTGCCAAACAGGTGGCGAAGGCTCGCGACGGCCAGGACGGGCAGTCGGCGTCGGAGGCGAAGTCCTACTTCCTCAACATCAAGGGCCCCGAGCTGCTTAACAAGTTCGTCGGCGAGACCGAGCGGCACATCCGGCTGATCTTCCAGCGGGCAAGGGAGAAGGCTTCCGAGGGCACTCCGGTGATCGTGTTCTTCGACGAGATGGATTCGATCTTCCGGACCCGTGGTTCCGGTGTCTCCTCGGACGTGGAGACCACCATCGTGCCGCAGCTGCTCAGTGAGATCGATGGTGTGGAAGGCCTGGAGAACGTCATTGTGATCGGCGCCTCCAACCGGGAGGACATGATCGATCCCGCGATCCTGCGACCGGGCAGGCTTGACGTGAAGATCAAGATCGAGCGGCCGGACGCCGAGGCGGCGAGGGACATCTTCTCCAAGTACCTCACCGCGGACCTGCCGATCCACGCCGAGGACCTCGCCGAGTTCGGCGGCGATCGCCCGACCTGCGTGGAAGGCATGATCCAGCACACCGTCGAGCGCATGTACGCCGAGAGCGAGGAGAACCGGTTCCTTGAGGTCACCTATGCCAACGGTGACAAGGAAGTGCTGTACTTCCGCGACTTCAACTGCGGTGCGATGATCCAGAACATCGTTGACAGGGCGAAGAAGTCGGCGATCAAGGCGGTGCTGGAAACACAGCAGCGCGGGCTGCGGGTGCAGCATCTGCTGGATGCGATCGTGGACGAGTTCGCGGAGAACGAGGACCTGCCGAATACCACCAATCCGGACGACTGGGCCAGGATCTCCGGCAAGAAGGGCGAGCGGATCGTCTACGTCCGCACCCTCGTGACCGGCAAGAACCAGGACTCCGGGCGGGCGATCGACACCGCGAACAACACCGGGCAGTACCTGTAGCACCTCGGTGCCGGGTGGCAGTGGCGGACCGCTGCCATCCGGCGCTCGGTGTGGTGGCCCTCGGTGCCGGGGTCCCGGGTTACTAAGGAGATCAAAAGTAAGTCGACGCCGATCATGGCTCTACCAGCGGTGTTGACTTACTTTTGGTCGGATTGGTATCTACCGGCACAGTAACTGTCCGCAACCAGCCTCATGCCGGGTAGTTGTGCCCTGGCATGATCGAATGTGGCCGTGTAGCCGCATCCCGCGAAGACGCCGAGCTCGCTGATCAGCGCGTCCGAGAAGTCGACATTGCGCTCGCATCGAGTCAGTGCCCGGTGCACGGCATCCGGTTCCTGCAGTGTGGCGCAGGCCAACCAGATGCCTTATACGCCGCACACGCTCCGTGTCGGCGTTTCGGCGTCGAAACGCCCGGTGGTCGCCGTCCTGGGTGGTGACGCAGCCAGTAGGCTGTGGGCATGCGGCGGATCATGGGAACCGAGGTCGAGTACGGCATCGCGGTGCCGGGTGACGGGACGGCGAATCCGGTCCTCACCTCTACCCAGGTGGTGCTGGCCTACGCGGCCGCCGCGGACATCCCGAGGGCGCGGCGGGCGCGCTGGGACTACGAGGTGGAGTCCCCGCTGCGCGACGCGCGTGGCTTCGATCTCGGCGTGCCGGGCGCACCGCCCAACGATCCGGATGTCGAGGATCTCGGTGCGGCGAACGTCATCCTGACCAACGGCGCGCGGTTGTATGTGGACCACGCGCACCCGGAGTACTCCGCACCGGAGGTCACCAATGCGCGCGATGCGGTGATCTGGGACAAGGCGGGCGAGCGCGTGATGGAGGAGGCCGCATTACGTGCGGCCACCGTACCCGGACAGCCACAGCTGCAGCTGTACAAGAACAACGTGGACGGCAAGGGCGCGAGCTACGGCACCCACGAGAACTACCTGATGAATCGTTCGACCCCGTTCACGGCGGTGATAGCGGGGCTGACCCCGTTCTTCGCCTCCCGCCAGGTGGTCTGCGGCTCCGGCCGCGTCGGTATCGGGCCGTCCGGCGACACCGCGGGTTTCCAGCTCTCGCAGCGCTCGGACTACATCGAGGTCGAGGTCGGCCTGGAGACAACCCTCAAGCGCGGCATCATTAACACGCGCGACGAGCCGCACGCCGATGCCGACAAGTACCGCAGGCTGCATGTCATCATCGGCGACGCCAACCTCGCCGAGACCTCGACGTATCTGAAGGTGGGCACCGCCGCGCTCGTGCTGGACATGATCGAGGCTGGCGCGCGATTCGATCACCTGCGGCTGGCCGACCCGGTGCGCGCCGTACATACGATCAGCCACGACCCGACGCTCAAGGCGACGGTGGAGCTGGCCAACGGCCGCAAGTTCACCGGTCTTGACCTACAGTTCGCCTACCACGAGATGGCCGCGGCCCAGCTCGAGCGTGAGGGAAGGGACGGCGCGGGGCACGTCGCGCTCGATGTGCTGCGGGTCTGGGGCGAGGTGCTCGACGCGCTCGCCCGCGACCCAGCGGAATGCGCCGACCGGCTGGACTGGCCCGCGAAGCTGCGGCTGCTGGAAGGTTTCCGCGCCAGGGACGGTCTTGGCTGGGCTTCGGCCCGACTACGCCTCGTCGACCTGCAGTACTCCGATGTCCGGCTGGGTAAGGGCCTCTACAACCGGCTGGTCACCAGGGGGTCGATGAAGCGGCTGGTGAGCGAGGATGAGGTGCGGGAGGCCATCACCAAGCCGCCGGAGGACACCAGGGCGTACTTCCGGGGCCGCTGCATGGAGCGCTACGCCAGCTCTATCGCGGCCGCATCGTGGGATTCGGTGATTTTCGATCTCGGCAGGGAATCGCTGGTGCGCATCCCGACGATGGAACCGCTTCGGGGGACGAAAGCGCACGTCGGAGCGTTGCTTGAGGCCGCGGAATCGGCCGAGGAGCTGGTGGACGCGCTGACCAAGCGCTGATGGGTGATGGTCGGCCGGTGATAGTCGCTGGCATCGTTACCCGATGGCCGGCAGCAATCGTCGGTGCTGCTAGGTAGTGTTTCGGTTGTAGGCCAACCATGCGGGAGGCGAGATGGCGCAGGAACAGGTTGAGCGTCACGGCGGCGGCGACGGCGACGAGGATGTCGAGGGCGGTGGCCCCGCCGGGCAGGAGCGGCGCGAACAACTCGGCGACGACACCGACGCGATCCTCGACGAGATCGACGACGTGCTTGAGGAGAATGCCGAGGACTTCGTGCGGGCGTATGTGCAGAAGGGCGGTCAGTAGCTCAGGAGCTGCGCGCCTGTGCTGGTCACACCCGACACCGGATCAGGAGAAGACCGTAAGAACATGGATCATCCCATTACTCGGCCGCAGTTCGGCCCGGCGCTGGATGCCGCCTACCTGTCGACAGCGTCATCCTCGTTTGCCGATTTCTTGACGAGCCAGGCCCCGGAGTTGCTGCCGGGCGGTAGGTCGGCGGGGGATGGTCGGCCGCAGATCCCGCACGGCACCACGATCGTCGCGGTCACCTTTCGCGGCGGCGTGCTGATTGCGGGCGACCGCAGGGCCACCTCGGGCAACGTCATCGCGCAACGGGACATCGAGAAGGTCTTCGTGACCGATCAGTATTCGGCGGTAGGCATCGCGGGCACCGCGGGCATGGCGGTTGAGCTGGTGCGGCTCTACACCGTGGAGTTGCAGCACTACGAGAAGATCGAGGGCGTGTCGCTGTCGCTGGACGGCAAGACCAACAAGCTGGCGACCATGGTCCGGTCCAACCTGGAGATGGCGATGGCCGGTCTCGCGGTGCTGCCGCTGTTCGTCGGCTACGACACGGAGGCCATGGACCCGGACCGTGCGGGCCGTATCGTGACCTTCGATGTCACGGGCGGGCGTTTCGAGGAGAACTCCGGTTTCCACGCGGTGGGCTCTGGATCGGTGTATGCGAAGTCCGCGCTGAAGAAGATGTACGACCCTGACGCCGATATCGAAGGCGCCGTGCGGGTAGCCGTTGAGGCGCTCTACGACGCGGCCGACGACGACTCGGCGACCGGCGGTCCTGACATGGCCCGCAAGATCTACCCCAACGTCATCACCGTGACCGCCGCGGACGGTGCATCGAAACTGACCGAGAGCCAGACCGCACAGGTCGCCGAGACGGTCGTAGCCGACCGTCGTGAATCCGGCGTGAACTGAGACCGCTTACCGACTCCCGAGCCGCAAGGAGCACACCGAAGTGACGATGCCGCTGTACGCCTCGCCAGAGCAGTTGATGCGCGAGCGGTCCGAACTCGCGCGCAAGGGCATTGCCCGTGGTCGCAGCGTGGTCGCGCTGTCCTACGCGGGTGGGGTACTGCTGGTCGCCGAGAACCCGTCGTCCACGCTGCACAAGCTCTCGGAGATCTACGACCGCATCGGGTTCGGGGCCGCAGGCCGCTATGGCGAGTTCGAGAGCCTGCGCCGCGCCGGGATCCGGCACGTCGACCTGTGGGGTTACTCCTACGACCGCAGGGATGTCTCCGCGCGACAGTTGGCAAACGTCTACGCGCAGACGCTCGGCTCGATCTTCACCGAGCAGCTCAAGCCCTTCGAGGTGGAGATCTGCGTGGCGCAGGTGGGTATGAACTTCGGTGAGGACGAGCTGTACCGGCTGACCTACGACGGGTCGATCAACGACGAGCCGAGGCACGTGGTGATGGGCGGGCAGGCCGAGTCGATCACCACCGCGCTGAAAGAGACCTACACCGACGAGATGGACCTGCCGCATGCCGTGGGCGTGGCGGTACGGGCGCTCGCATCGTCTCGGCCTACGACTGCGACCGGAGGTAATGGCAAGTCGGCGAACGGCGAGGGCAAGGACAAGGCCGCGGAGCTGGCCGACCTGCTCGGCAGGCTGGAGGTCGCGGTGCTGGAGCGCTCCCGCCCGCACCGGGCATTCCGGCGCATCACTGGTGCGGCACTGACATCGCTGCTGCCGACCGACGAGACTCCGGAAGAACCCAAGGACGAGCCCACCAGCGAGTGATCGCGGCACCTCGAATTGTGATGGTCGGCACCGGGAACCGGAGTTCGAGGACGCACGTGGCACGCTGTGTTCGGATCGTGATGGCAGCAACGCCCGGACGGCGCACCGCAAATTCGGCCGGAACGGCTTAGGGTGGGTAGATGCAGCGGCGGATCTTCGGCATAGAGACCGAATTTGGAGTGACCTGCACGTTTCACGGGCAGCGCAGGCTCTCGCCGGACGAGGTGGCACGATACCTGTTCCGGCGAGTGGTGTCCTGGGGTCGCTCGTCAAACGTGTTCCTACGCAATGGCTCCCGGCTCTACCTGGATGTGGGCTCACACCCGGAGTACGCCACCGCGGAGTGCGACGACCTGGTGCAGCTGGTAACGCACGACAAATCCGGCGAACGGATCCTGGAGGACCTGCTGGTCGACGCCGAGCGGCGGCTGGCGGACGAGGGTATCGGCGGGGACATATTCCTGTTCAAGAACAACACCGACTCGGCGGGGAATTCCTACGGTTGCCACGAGAACTACCTGGTGGCGCGGGCAGGCGAGTTCTCGCGCATCGCCGACGTGCTGCTGCCGTTCCTGGTGACCCGCCAGCTCATCTGCGGCGCAGGCAAGGTGCTGCAGACGCCGAGGGGCGCGGTGTACTGCCTCTCCCAACGCGCCGAGCACATCTGGGAAGGTGTGTCGTCTGCCACCACCCGTTCCCGGCCGATCATCAACACTCGCGACGAACCGCATGCCGACGCGGAACGTTACCGGCGGTTGCATGTCATCGTCGGCGACTCCAACATGTGCGAGGTCACCACCCTGTTGAAGGTGGGCAGCGCGAACCTGGTACTTGAGATGATCGAGGCCGGGGTGCAGTTCCGCGACTTCGGGCTGGATAATCCGATCCGCGCGATCCGGGAGATCAGCCACGACCTGTCCGGCAGGCGCACCGTCCGGCTGGCTGGCGGCAGGGAAGCGTCCGCGCTGGACATCCAGCGGGAGTATTACGCGCGGGCGGTGGAGCATGTCGCGAAGCGCTCACCCGATCCGATCTCGCAGCGGGTGGTCGAGCTGTGGGGCCGCACGCTGGACGCGGTGGAGTCGCAGGACCTTTCCAAGATCGATCGTGAGATCGACTGGGCGATCAAGCACCGGTTGATGGAGCGCTACCAGGAGAAGAACGGTCTGGAGCTCTCCAGCCCAAGGGTGGCGCAGCTCGATCTCGCCTACCACGACATCCGACGCGGTCGCGGGGTATTCGACCTGCTGCAACGCAAGGGCATCGTGGAGCGGGTGACCGACGACGGCGAGATTGAGGCCGCGAAGGACACCCCACCGCAGACCACCAGAGCCAAGCTGCGCGGTGACTTCATCGCGGCCGCGCAACAGGCAGGCAGGGACTTCACGGTCGACTGGGTACACCTGAAGCTGAACGATCAGGCACAGCGTACCGTGCTCTGCAAGGACCCGTTCCGCGCCGTCGACGAGCGAGTCGACCGGCTGATCGCCTCACTCTAGTCCCAGTAGCCCATCCTGAACCGGGTCATGGGACGCGGCGGAGTGGGCTCGCCGTGGCGGTTGCTTCATGCGAGGCTCGGGACATGGTTGACGAGGCGGTGGACATCACCGAGAAGCCGTCGTTGTTCTCCGAGCACTGGTCGCCGAAGGTGGGAAACGCCGACCGCCCGGAGATGCTGTTCAGCACGACCGAGGGCATCGTGGCAATGGCCGCGGGCGCGGGCGGGCTCGACCCCTCGGACGTGGTGCCGTTGCCGATGCTGGCAGGCACCGGTATCCGCTGGGAGCACTTGCTGCAACAGGCCTCGATGTGGCACGGCGAGTTGTGGGGCAAACCGACCGAGTCGACGCGCAGAGCCACCGCGACGGCGACGAGGCGCTCGGCGGCGCACCGGGTCGGGCTGGGCCTACAACGACGTGCGGGTCAACCTGCTGTGCCTGGCCCTCTCCCACCGGTTCGGTAGACCGTTGAGAGGTGCTCGCCGACATGGCGCCCGAGCTGTCGGACACGGGCTGCTGGCACGGCTACCCGGGGGCCGACGGGTGGACGTCGGCGGTCGGTGGGTGCCCGTCGTGGCACCGCGACATCGCCGCGCTGCACGAGCACGCGCAAGCCGCCCAACGCGACGCGTACCTCGCCGCCACCCGTCAACTCAGGTGACTCTTACCCTGAGTTGCCAACCGATCCGCTACGGTGTCTGCATGGGCGGCACCTGTGCTCAGCGATCCCTCGGCGGACGTCCTGCGGGATTGCCTGAACCTGACGTCAGTAGTGGTCCCGGGCTTGCAGGACGACGACGTGGTCATCGGTGACGTAGTAGACGAGGCGGTTGGCTTCGTCGATCCGGCGTGACCATGCGCCCGTCAGGATGTGCTTGAGCGGTTCCGGTTTGCCGATGCCGCTGAACGGGTCGCGGAGCAAGTCGGCGATGAGCTGGTTGATGCGCTTGAGTGTCTTGCGGTCCTGGGTCTGCCAGTAGACGTAGTCCTCCCACCCGTTCGGGTCGAAGGCGAGCGTCCGGGTCACGCGTCCAGGAGATCGTGCTGTTCGAACTCGCCGCGCCGAGCGCGCTCGAGCGCCTCGAGCAGTCGCTCGGCGTTTGCGGGAGTCCGCAGAAGGTAGGCGGTCTCGGTCATGGCGTCGTAGTCGTCTTTCGACATGATGACCGCGTTGCCGTGCCGGGATACGACCTCGACCGCGGTGTGGTCGTCGTTGACTTGTTGGATGAGCCCGAACAGGCTCTTGCGCGCATCAGTTGCCGTGATCGCAGTCATGGTCTCTCCTACGAGTAGTACTCAATAGCGTACCACTAGGCCGCGTTGATGCATCCGTCGAACTGGGCACAGCACGGCGCAGCTACCAAGCCCCTGCCCGGACAACGATCCTCATGCGAACGCCCATTGATCATCGGCGCGGTCTGGCTATCCAGCCCGTGTGACGCTCCCATCGTCACGCCTTGCCGACGTCGGTGAGCTGGCCTGGCTGGGCGCGGGCAAGGTGGGCGCAGGCACTCACACCGGGAGCCCGGTCAGTGCGGGCGTCGGGCGCTGGTCAGCACTCCGGTGAAGGTGGCCAGCAGTGGGCTGGTCGCGGCTGCGACGGCTTGGGTGTCGAGCCAATCGGCCAGGTCGGCGGCTGGTGGGGGCTGCTTGTCCAGCGCAGCGCGCAGCGTGTCGTGCACGATGGTGCGCCAGATCGGCTCGGTGACGGCGAAGGAGTAAGGGACGGCGGTGATGCCGGTCATGCCGCGCTCGGCCAGCGCGCCGGGCAGGACGCGGCCGGCCTAGGGCTGGGGGAGTTCACAACGTCACGCCTTCGAACTCCTGGACACCGCCATCCCCCTGAAACTGAAGTAGACAGAACCCACCCATCCAGAAAACAGCGAACCCCCTGCGCAACAGGGAGTTCGCCATATCCCAGACGACGCAACTTCAGGCTAGTGCTGCGCTGGGCACACGGACCGGTCGCGTGGTTCTGGCCGAGCTGGCCGATGCTCTGGCTTGCTGCCAGCCTCGCCGTGCACTACCGGTTACGGTGCCGCCCCTGGGATCAGCCGATCCGGCCACCCACGACCGGGTGAGCCCGCTCGCCGCCGTTGAAGAGTTTCGCGAGCGCGTACGGTGCGCCGTCGCCGACGATGAGGTCGACGGTGTCGTGTGCTGCGGCCGCTTCGGCTTCGCTGCGCGGGAACATCACCGTCTCGTACGCGGCGAGAGCCGGGCAGCGAGTCGAGCAGGGTCCGGCGGATGTCGCCGCGCAGCGCTTCGGGCTTCGCCATCGATCCGTCGTCGGGCACGTCGCCGAGGACGACCGCGTGCCGGTCGGACACCCGCTGCGCGGCACCGCCCTCATCGAGGACCGACCGGTTCCTCGTCCAGGCCGGCGATGCGGAGCGCGAGTTGCTCGTTGTGCTCGTGCAGGTCGAGTTGGCCGCCCTGCGCTCGTGCCTCCGCCGATGCCTCCACGTCATAGACGGTGACGGGGACGTTGTAGAGATGCAGCACGCGGGCGAGCGCCAGCCCGCCGAGTCCTGCGCCGACGATGGTGACGGGAGTCGTCATGGGATGCCGTCCTCATCATGTTGGACCAGTGGTCCAAGCATGTCAAGATGGACACCATGGCAACCCCGACAGCGCGCACGCCGAGAAGGCTTGACGCGCTTTCGAGGGAACGGATCGTCGAGGCTGCGATCGAGATCCTTGATGCGAACGGCGAGCAGGCTCTTACCGTCCGGGCCCTAACGAGCCACCTCTCGACAGGTCGCGGCGCCATCTACCACCACGTTTCGGGCATGGACGACCTGCTCGCAGCGGCCGCCGACGACGTCGTCCGTGCAGCAACGGAGCAAGCGGCCGACGATGCCGACCCGAGCTCGGCGATCCGCGGCCTCTCGCTCGGGATTTTCGACGCGATCGACTCCCACCTATGGGTCGGCGCCCAGCTCGCTCGTGAACCCCTGCAGCCGGCAGTTCTGCGGATCTGGAAGAGCGTCGGCGTGCAGCTCCAGGGTCTGGGCGTCCTCGGATCAGCTCGATCGGACGCCGGAGCAGCGCTAGCGAACTACATTTTCGGGTCGGCTGCGCAGTTCGCCGCCGGTGCGCGTCACACGCGCGACAAGGCCGAGCGGCAGAGGTACCTAAACGCGCTGGCTGCCGCGTGGACAGAACAGGACGCCGATCGGGTCGTCCGCGAAGCAGCGTCAGAGCTACGCGATCACGACGACCGGGAGCAGTTTCTCGCCGGGATCGACATTTTTCTCAGTGGGATCGCGACGAGGGTCACATCAACGGTATCGACGGGAACTCGCGTCACGTCGAGCGCTCAACGAGTTTGATGAGATCTCGAAGCCACGTTCTTCAAGAGCCGTCCCAGTAGCCCATCCCTCACCGCCACGGGGAACCGGTATGGTCACTGCTGTCTACGCTGGATCCTCTGCATGGGAGAGGGCTTCTCATGGGTGTTCCGGGCCAGTGTGTCAACTGCGGAGCACCGCTGCCCCCAGACCAGCCTGCCGGTCACCATTACTGCGAAAAGTGCGCAGCGGCATGGCACCGGGGGAACGCCCCGCGGAAGAAGCCCGCCCGCTCACGCTTTGTGATGGGAGATGTGCCAGTGACCAGTGCCGATCTGCTCGTAGACGGGTTCGGCCGGATCCGCGAGTTGGTGCATGCCGCGGTCGAGGGCCTAAGTACCGAGGAGTTGGCGTTCCGGGCTGACCCCGAGGCGAACTCGATCGCGTGGCTGGTTTGGCACCTGACGCGCATCCAGGACGATCACATCGCGGCCGCCGCGCAGATCGAGCAAGCTTGGACCGAGGGCGGCTGGGTGGAGCGGTTCGGCCTGCCCTTCGACCGGCGTGCCACCGGCTACGGCCATGACGCCAAGGATGTCGCGGCGGTCCGTGTCGAGTCGGGGGATCTGCTCACCGGCTACCACGATGCGGTGTGCGAGCAGACCACCCGGTACGTGGCCGCGCTAGCCGATCCCGACCTCGTCCGCGTGGTGGACGCGGCATGGAACCCGCCCGTCACGCTCGGCGTGCGGCTGGTGAGCGTGCTCGCCGACGACCTTCAGCACGTGGGTCAGGCGTCCTTCCTGCGCGGCATCGTCGAGCGCGCGCGTTGAAGCAGCCGTCAGGCGCCCGCGCGGTGTGCCTCCTGCTCGGACTTGCGCACCCGCGCGGCGGCCGACTCCAGGTCCTGCCGCACGTCTTTCAGCGCTTGCATGCCCTGATCGCGGTCCTTGCCCCAACGCTTGCGCAGTCGCACGAGCACAACCGCGATGGCCGGAGCCGCGCTGTGCACCGCGTCCACGGCGGAGTCCTTCGCGCGCGCGTGCTGCCGCGCCGCCTGTGCGGCGGGATCATGGGCGGTCCAACCGCACGCGGCGCAGCTGTAGCGCAGTAGCCTCGGCGTTTCGTAGACCGGCTCCGCGAGCGCGCCGCACCCCGCGCATGCCACCTCGTCTGGTGTGCTCTCGGCCGCCGTCGCGCCGGTGCGGACCTGCTCGATCTCGGCGACCTTCGCCATCACATGGCCGAGTTCGGCGTGACAGCGTTGCACGGCCCCGTCATCACCGCGCGCGTCGGCCTCGTGGAGCTGTTCGAGAACCCGGACCTGTAGGCGTGCGAGCTCCAGCTCGTCAGCCAGCGCCCGCCGCAGCGAGCGGTGCCCGTCGTCCACTGCCATCTGGTTCTTCTCCACGTCGTGTACCTCCTCTTCCCGGTGCGATCACCCGTAGGTTCGCAGATCGCGGTTGAAACCTCCGCGAAGTGGCGGCGGGGGTGCGCCGAGGCCTGATGCCGTTCGATATCGAGGCACGCAAGCCGAGTTGAGTCCGCATCTGCCCGGCTACCGGCCTGCCGTCATGGTCTCGTAGGCTCGTCAATCGTGCCTGATCCGTACTGCACCGAGGTGGCCACGAGCGGGCTCACGAGGTTGTCGAGCGCGCTGGACGTCGTGGCCCAGCACGCCAATCTCAACGATCGCTACCGCAGGCTCATCGACGATTCGCAGCGGATGCTCGGCACCGAACAGATCCGGCTGACGCAGGCCCGTGGCATCGCGAAGAAGCTGGTGGTACTCCACAGGGCGGCAGGGCCACAACTGCGCGCCGAGCTCACCGACATCGACCGCGATGCCCTGAACGCCGGCCTCGCGCAGGCCGACGAGCTCATCTACCGCACCATCGACAACCGGTAACGTCGCACTGTCTCCCGGTGACGGGGAGTCTCAACAGAGTTATACCCGTATATAAGGTGTGGCCATCTTCCCACACCCGCACCACTCAAAACCGCCTCCACGGGACAGGCTCAGATCCAGCCGTTGCGGGCGGCATGCACGGCGAGTTGGAAGCGGTTCTCGGCGCCGGTGCGGGCCATCAGCCCTTCCAGGTACCGGTAGACGGTGCGCTTGCTGACGCCGAGGGAGCGGGCGGCCTGTTCGTCGCTGAATCCAGCTGCCAGCAATGCGAGCAGGCGCTGATCGCTTGGTTGCAGATATGGCGTACCTGCCTTGCCGCAGGACTTGTCCTGCATGCCGAGCGGCAGAGCGGCGCGCCAGCACATCTCGAACAGGCCGATCACCGCGAACAACAGGCTGCAGGGCCGGATGAGCAGCGCGGAGGCCCCTGCTTCCCCTGCCGTGTCCGACATCGACACCACTGCGCAGGTGTCGTCTATTACGAATAGTTTGACCGGTACGTAAGGAAGCGTTCTGGCCTGCTCGCCGGCTTTCACCGCGGGCAGCACGTTGACTCGCAGGTTCTCCGACTGCTCCAGTGCCGCGCGCGCGTAGACCGCGCGGTAGCTCACACCGCGCGCGAGGTTCTCCAGTTCGACACCGTTTGCCTCGATGTGCGCGTAGTAGGGGGGTGACTCCATAGCCCGCACGGTGTCGCGCGCACCGCGTTCGAGTTGGTAGATCCGATCGTGAATGGCGGGGCCGCGGATCGCCTCGATCAGGTGGTCGCCGAGATCACCGGAGTTCGACCGCCGGAATGCCTCGAAGGCGCTGATGGTGGCGACCCTGGCGCGTTCCAGTTCGGTCTCACGCTGTCGAGTGAGCAGTGCGAGCCCTGGCCCAGGCGGTATCGGTGTGACGGCGTTGCGGTCGCCGGTGACCGTGCTGACCAGGCCGGATTCCATCAGCGAGACGAACACGGTGCAGATGCGGGTCGTGGGGCGCCCGAGCAGGTGGCTTATCTGCTCGGCGGTGGACGCACCGACGGTCAGCAACCGCAGATAGACGTCCGCAGCGTCATCGTCGAGGCCCAGCGCCGCGAGCTGTCCCATTGCCACCGGCGGCATCTGTTACCTCCAGAAATGTTCACCCGTGGCCCCGAATCGGCACATTAGTGCCATTGGCACGTGAGCGCCACCACAGTGCTTCTACACACTGTAAACAGATAACGCTGCTGAGTGACATCTGATGGTGTCACATTCATCCCTTGGAGGAACTGTGCGCAGTGTGACGAGAGCGTTCGCCATCGCGACAGCAGGCGCCGCGATGGCACTGGTGTGGTCGTCGGCGACGGCTCAGGCCGCCACGGCAACCGGCGTGGCGGCCCAGCATCCGACGGAACATGTCTGCAACCAACATCCCGGGCCAGGCGACGCTACCTGCTTCGCGGTCCGACAGTCCGACACGATGAAGGCGCACCTGGCGCCAAACGCGACGCCGAGCGGCTACGGGCCAGGAGACCTGCAGTCGGCCTACAACCTGGCAAGCGCGGCGGCGAGCGCTGGTGGCAACGCCACCGTGGGGATCGTGGACGCCAATGACGACCCGAACGCGGAGTCTGACCTCGCCACCTACCGGTCCACCTACGGGCTGCCAGCGTGTACCTCGGCCAACGGCTGCTTCCGCAAGGTCGACCAGAACGGCGGCACCAACTACCCGGCGCCGGACTCTGGCTGGTCAGGTGAGATCAGCCTGGATGTCGACATGGTCTCGGCGATCTGCCCCAACTGCCACATCCTGCTGGTTGAGGCGAGTTCCGCGAGCATGGCCAACCTTGGCGCGTCGGTGAACACCGCCGTACGGCTCGGCGCGGCGTATGTGTCCAACAGCTACGGCGGCGGCGAGAGCAGCTCGCAGACCGGCTACGACTCCTCCTACTTCCACCACCCTGGCGTGGCCATCACAGCCAGCACCGGCGACAACGGCTACGGTGCTTCCTACCCGGCGACCTCCCCATACGTCACGGCTGTCGGCGGGACTTCGCTGAGCCGGTCGGGCGGCGGATGGAGCGAGTCGGCATGGAGTGGTGCGGGCAGCGGCTGCTCGGCCTACGAGTCCAAGCCCGGCTTCCAGAGCGGCGTCAGCACCGGCTGCTCGAACCGCGCCGTCGCCGACGTCTCGGCGGTTGCCGACCCACAGACCGGTGTGGCCGTCTACCAGACCTACGGCGGCAGCGGCTGGGCGGTGTACGGCGGCACCAGTGCCTCCTCACCGATCATCGCCTCGGTGTACGCGCTGGCCGGTAACCCCGGTCAGACGCCCAATGCCGACCCTTACGCGGACACCGCCGAGATCAACGACGTGACCAGCGGTAGCAACGGCAGTTGCTCGCAGTCCGTGCAGTGCAATGCGGGTCCCGGCTGGGACGGCCCGACGGGTCTCGGCACGCCGAACGGCGTCAGTGCGTTCAGCGCCAGCGGTGGCGGCACACCTCCCCCTCCTGGTGACTGCACAACGCAGCAGTTCGCCAACCCCGGATTCGAGTCGGGCAACAGCGGCTGGAGCGCGGCGAGCGGTGTGATCGGGCAATACGGCTCGCAGGGCGAACCGGCGCACTCCGGCACATGGGACGCCTGGCTGGACGGCTACGGCACCACCCACACCGACACGCTGTCGCAGCAGGTCAGCATTCCGGCAGGGTGCCACGCGACGCTGTCCTATTACCTGCACATCGATACGCAGGAGAGCGGAAGCACGCCATACGACACGCTGACCGTCAAGGCAGGTTCGAGCACTCTGGCGAGCTACTCCAACGCCGACGCGAACTCGGGCTACGCCAAGAAGTCGATCGACCTGTCGAGTTACGCGGGCAAGTCGGTGACCATCACATTCACCGGACACGAGGACAGCTCTCTGTACACCTCGTTCGTGCTCGATGACACGGCGGTCAACCTGAGCTGACCGTCACCACGGAACGGGGACCCATCGCGGTGCGAAGGGTCCCCGTGATCGTGCGCGTCCGCTTCTCGCCTTTCGCGGCCGGTTTGCTCACATCCGCCCGGCGTGACGAGCTAGGGTGCGGACGTGTCAACAGCACGTGCCGAACGCCTGGTCAACCTGGTGCTGTGCCTGCTCTCCACCCGGCAGTACCTCACCGCTGAACGGATCCGCGACACCGTGCCCGGCTATCACGACTCGCCAAGCGACGAGGCGTTCTTCCGAACGTTCGAGCGCGACAAGTCAGAGCTGCGTGATCTGGGGATTCCCTTGGAGACCGGGCGAAACTCCGCCTTCGATTCGGTGGACGGCTACCGGATCGCGCGCCGCGACTACGAGCTCGGTGAGGTCGATCTTGAGCCGGATGAGGCCGCTGCGGTAGCTCTCGCGGCGCGGCTGTGGGATTCTCCGCAACTTACCGGTGCGGCGCACGGCGCGCTGCGCAAGCTGCGCGCCGCTGGGGTGGCGGTCGACGACACCGCGGCAGGGTCGGTTGAGCCCAAGGTGCGCACCACGGAGCCCGCTTTCGCACCGCTGCTGGCAGCGGTGCAGGCTGCCCGGCCGGTACGCTTCGACTACCGCACATCCAGTTCGGTGCAGGCGCGAACCAGGATCGTCGAGCCGTGGGGGGTGGTGTCATGGCGAGGCCGCTGGTACCTGGTTGGGCACGATCGCGACAGGGCGGCGGCGCGTTGCTTCCGGTTGTCGCGCGTGGTCGGTGACGTGCGTCTGACAGGAAGCCCCGGCTCGGTGCGACGACCCGACAATGTTGACCTGCTCTCCTATGTTTCCGGCTCCGGGGACGCGGTACCGCCTGCGAGGACGAGCGCGCGGTTGTGGGTGGCGCGGGGGCGAGCCCAGGGCCTGCGGCGATATGTCACGGTGGTCGGGGAGATGACCGTGGACGGTGTCGTCGGCGACGTCGTGGAGATCGAGTTGCGGTACGTGGAGTCCGCAGCGGACTGGATCGCCGGTCATGGACCCGATGTTCTGGTGCTGGAGCCCGAGACGCTGGCTAAATCGGTGGCTGGGCGGTTGCTCGCGGTCGCGGGGGAGGGTCGCAGGTGAGCTCGGTGAACGAGCGGTTGCCTCGGTTGCTGGCGCTGGTGCCGTACTTCCTGGCCCACCCGGGTGTGTTAATCGAGGATGCCGCCGCTGACTTCGCGGTCAGCGCCAAGCAGTTGCGGCGTGACCTGGAGCTGCTGTGGATGTGCGGGTTGCCTGGCTACGGGCCGGGTGACCTGATCGACCTGTCGTTCGCCGGGGACACCGTGACGGTCACCTTCGACGCCGGGATGCGGCGGCCGCTGCGGCTCAGCGCGGCGGAGGCGACATCGTTGCTGGTAGCGCTGCGTGCGCTGGCGGAGACTTCCGGCATCGCCGACACCGACGCGGTGCAGCGCGCACTAGCCAAGGTGGAGTCAGCGGTCGGGCAGGCACAGCCGACGGGGGTGGTGGTCGGCAGGTTGGCGGATGACCAGGAAGCGGTCGCCACGGTGCGGGATACGGTGCGTGGTGCGCTGGAGCGGCAACAAGCGCTGCACCTGCGTTACTACACCGCGTCGCGGGACGAGATCACCGAACGTAAGGTCGACCCGATGCGGCTGTTGCTGATGGATGGTCGGAGTTACCTGGAGGCGTGGTGCCGAGGGGCTTGCGGGGTGCGGTTGTTCCGGCTGGACCGCGTCGAGGAAGTCACTGAGTTGAGTGAACCTTCGATGCCACCCGCCGACGCGGAGCCGACCGACGTGTCAGGCGGGTTGTTTCGGCCCGCGCCCGATCAGCAGGTGGCCGAGTTGTTGCTCGGTGCGGACGCGCGCTGGGTCGCGGAGTACTACCCGGTGGATGAAGTCGTTGACCTGGCTGATGGTCGGACCATGGTGCGGATGCGCTACGGGGACGTGGACTGGATGATCCGGCTGGTACTGAGCCTCGGCGGCGACGCCGTGGTCGCGCGACCTGCCGAGCTCGCGGAGCGGATTCGTGATCGAGCGGTCGCCGCGCTGCGCCGCGCCGTACACTTGCAGGCCACCTGAACCCGCTACGGTGTGCGTGTGCCGTATCTACCGTCGATCGTCATTGCCGCTGCCGGGTTGTTGTTGTTGTTGGTCTTGGTGGTGCGCTTGGTGGTGGTGCTGCGCCGATTCACCGCGGTGCGTAGCCTGGTGACCGCGCATGTTGCCGGGAACGTCGGGCTTGTCAAGGCGCGGTCGGCAGCGGTAAGGGTGGCGATCGCTGAGCGCGGAGCCACGCGAAGCGCCCGTTCGGAGCAACCGCTCGTGCCGGGTACCATCGGGGAGCAGGGGAGATAGGAGCACCGACGTGTTCGCGAATGGGTTGCAACCCTGGCACATCATCGTGCTGGTCATCGTGCTGATCGTGTTGTTTGGCGCCAAGCGACTGCCGGACGCCGCGCGGGGCATCGGGAAGTCGATGCGCATCTTCAAGGCAGAGGCTAAGAGCCTGCGTGATGAGCATGAAGCTGAGTCCGGCAAGGCAGAGAATGGCGAGGTGGAGGAGCCGGTCAAGCAGCAGCTGCAGCAGGCGAGGCAGGAGACGGCCGAGCCGAAGGCCACGACGCCCGCGGAGCAGCCGGGCTCGACCGACACGCAGCGCTGATAGGTACGGTGGCACCGCGGTCGTTTCCGCCAATCTGTTCCATGGCGAGCGGAGATCAGCGCGGATGAGCGATAAGGCTGACGGGCCACCGACGGCTACGCGGCAGATTGCCGCGCTGGCGCCGCGCAGTCGGTAAACGGGATTGGGAGATACGACCTGGTGGACGGATCGGTTTTCCGCCCGCGTGGCGGCCGGAGGGAAGCGCGCCAGCGCCGCAGTCGTCGGGGTAATCCCGACGGCACGATGACGTTGATCGAGCATCTATACGAGCTTCGCCACCGGCTCGCGCTGGCGATCCTTGGGATCATTCTCGGCGGCATTCTGGGGTTCCTGTGGTGGGCGTACCGGGTCGGACCGATCCCGTCGCTCGGTCACCTGATCATCCAGCCCTACTGCGATCTGCCTGCCGGGCAGCGCATCAACTTCGGTCCGAACAACCCGCGGAGCTGCGCGTTGTTGCAGACCCACCCATTCGAGGCGTTCATGATCCGACTGAAGGTCGGCATCGCGGCGGGTGTGGTGCTGGCGGGTCCACTGTGGCTCTATCAGCTCTGGGCGTTCATCACACCGGGGCTGCACCTCAACGAGAGGCGCTTCGCGCGGGTGTTCGTGGCATGCGCGTCGCTGCTGTTCGCGGCGGGCGCGGTGCTGGCCTACCTGGTGGTGCCCGAGGCGTTGCGGGTGCTCACCGGTGTCGGTGGCGGGCAGTTCGTCACGGCCCTCGCGGGTGAGAATTACGTGTCCTTCATGATTAGCCTGCTGGTTATTTTCGGGGTCAGCTTCGAGGTCCCGTTGCTGATCGTGATGCTCAACAGGGTCAGGGTCCTCAAGTACGAGCAGCTGAAGAAGTGGCGGCGCGGGCTGATCTTCGCGCTGTTCGTGTTCGCCGCTTTCGCCACCCCAGGCCAGGACCCCATCTCGATGTGCGCGCTTGCCGGTGCGCTCACTCTGCTGTTCGAGCTGGCCGTGCAGGTCTGCCGCGTCCACGACCGCAACCTCGCCCGCCGCAGGCAGGCCGAAGGTTTCGACGACGTGCCCGATGACGAAGCGGCGCCCCTGCAGCACACACCCGAACCGGTCGCCGCGGACCGCTACGACGACGCTACCTAGTGTGCTCCGGGGTAGTTGAGCGGCCTCGCTGCGGCCGGAGTGGCGAGTTGTGACACCCTGGCAGCGTGGCTGAGAGCCCCGATCCGTCGTTCACGCGTTCCCCCGCCCAGGCGTATGCCTCCGCCAGGCGTCGCGCCGCCGCTCCCCGGCTCACCGATTTCGTCGGCCTCCTGCCCTTCGAGCTGGACTCATTTCAACGCGAGTCATGCGTTGCGCTGGAAGGTGGCCATGGGGTGCTGGTGTGTGCGCCCACAGGGGCGGGCAAGACGGTGGTCGGCGAGTTCGCCGTGCACCTCGCGCTTGCCGACGGTGGCAAGTGCTTCTACACGACGCCGATCAAGGCGTTGTCCAACCAGAAGTACGCCGACCTCGTGGCCCGTTACGGTCCGGCACGGGTGGGGTTGCTGACCGGCGACAGTTCGATCAACGGCGACGCGCCGATCGTGGTGATGACCACTGAGGTGCTGCGGAACATGCTCTACGCCGGATCGTCCACAGTGGATGGTTTGGGCTATGTGGTGATGGACGAGATCCACTACCTTGCCGACCGGTTCCGTGGGGCGGTGTGGGAGGAGGTGATCCTGCACCTGCCGGAGCGGGTTCGGCTTGTCGGGCTGTCGGCGACGGTGAGCAACGCCGAGGAGTTCGGTGAGTGGCTGGTGGCGGTCAGGGGGGATACCACGGTCGTGGTCGACGAGGTTCGACCGGTGCCGCTGTGGCAGCACATGCAGGTGGGTAACCGGCTGTTCGACCTGTTCGAGGGCGATGTCGCCGAGGACGCGCTGAAGATTAATCCTGATCTGACGCGGCGCACCGCGGACCTCTCACGGATGCATGTGCGTACCTGGCGGGAGCGCGGCGGAAGGGGCAGGCAGGATCGGGGGCGGCGTCCCCGGTCGACGTTCCGCCCGCCATCCAGGGTCGAGGTGCTGCGGCGGCTGGATTCCGCGGGGCTGCTACCCGCGATCGTGTTTGTGTTCTCCCGCGCGGGTTGCCAGGCCGCGGTCGAGCAATGCGTG
>JBOHEL010000005.1:0-32811 GCA_050700995.1 Sciscionella sp.
GCCCCGAGTCGGGGCCCGCTGCGTGGTCGTGTGATGACGGCGTTATTGCTGTCCCTGGTCGCCCTCGCCCCCGAGGAAGTCCTTTGCCTTCTCCGCCGTCTTGTCGACCTGCTCCTCGTGGCCGAACTTGTCCTTGGCGAAGTCGGTGCCCTTCTCCATGCCCTGGTCAACCTGCTCCTGGTGCCCCTGGGCGAACTCCTTGGCCTTGTCGGCCAATCCCTCGGTCTTACCCTTCATATCGTCCAGAAATCCCATCGTCACTCCTTCGACTCCGTGTCCCACTCACCCGGTCACGTTCGGGCGTGCGAAGCACCGTAGTACCACCACGCGGTTGCGGCAGGTCGAGAACGGCGCACCTCAGAACCGCGCGGCAAGGTGCTCGGCCATACCTGCGAGCCTGCCCGCGAGTGGCGCCTGCTTGCCCGGCGCCGCGGTGGTGAACACGATGACCACCGCGCCAGATGCCGTCGCGTGGGCCTGGTTGGGGCCGGATAGGCGCGGCAGGTCGCTGCCTGCCGGGACGATCAGCGCGGCCACGGTGCCGCCCTCGACCTGGAAGGACGCACTCCTGGTACCGGCAGGGCAGTCCGCGGTTGCCGGCGCTGGTCGCGATATCGGGCGCGATGGCAATTCACCCGAGAGGGCGATGGCTAGCTGCTGGTCGAACCGGCCGCAGGTGGTCCCCCCACGTTCGACCAGCGGGCCGATAGGACTCCCCGGCCGGCCGCTCCGGGTGCCGTCCAGCGGCGGCTGCTGGGCACCCGACACCACCGAGGGTGCCGCGGCATCCGCGCTCTGCGAGTGCTGCTGGCCACCGAACACCAATGGCAGCGTGATCGCGGCCGCGATCAGTACCCCGACGCCGGACGCCGAGCCAGTCAGCACGGCCCGGCGCTTGCGGGCATCCGCCCGCCGCGATGCGGCGGCGATGTCGTGCGCGTCGAAAGCTGGCGGCGGCACGTCCGACGCCGCGGAGCGGAACAGCTCGGTCACCGCGCGCTCATCCACGCCCACTCACCTCCTGCCCCTCGCCAGTGGCCTTGCCGGGACGGAACTGCGCGACCGTGTCGCCGAGCCGGTCGCGCAGTGCCGCCAGCCCCCGGGCGGCCTGGCTCTTCACGGTGCCCTCACTGCAACGCAGCGCCCGCGCGGTCGTGGCGACATCGAGATCCTCGAGGTAGCGCAGCACGAGCACCGCCCGCTGCCTGGCAGGAACCTGGCGCAGCGCCGAGAGCAGAGCGTCCCTGTCAGCCACCTCGGTGTCCACGCCGACGCCCGTGGCGGAGTCGGGTGGCCGGTCGGTGAAGCGCTCCCGCCGCCACGGCCGCCGAGACTCGTCCACCGCCGCTCGCACCACGCAGCGACGCACGTAGGCGTCCAGGGCACCCTTGTCACGGATCGTGTGCCACCTCCGGTACAGCGCGACGAACGCCGTCTGCGTGAGATCGTCCGCCCGATGCCAGTCGCCACAGAGCAGGTAGGCACTGCGGCGCACGGTGTCTCTACGCGCCGTGAAATAGTCGGCGAACTCGTCGAACTGCCGCTCGCGGTCAACCACTCGCCAAACCGCTCCGCTCTCGCTCTCGTACCCGTTGGACGGTGCCGCTCCCCGATATGGTTGCACGCCGCGCCCGACCGCTGGTCCCTGCTGAAGGTGGCTGTCACCTGGCACGGCCAGGTGACTGTGGCTTTCACCCGACGTTGCCGGGCAAGAGCCACCTTCAGCGTTACACGACGGGTGTGATGTGATCAGTTCGTGACCCAACTGCGACCCATCGATTATCGCTCTGACACCGTCACCCGCCCAGACGAGAGGATGCGCACCGCGATGGCCGGTGCCGAGGTCGACGACAACGTGCTCGGCCGCGACCCGACAATGCAGGCGCTGGAAGAGCGGATCGCCGAACTGCTCGGCATGCCGTATGCGCTGTGGACGCCGAGCGGCACCATGGCAAACCTGATCGCGCTCACCGTCCACCTGCGCAGAGGCGATCGGTTCCTGGCGCCGCGTGGCGCGCACACGCTGACCAACGAGCTCGGTTCAGCGGCGTGGCTGGCTGGCGGTATGCCGGACCCGCTGGAGACCGACGCAGGCCCGGGACGGCCATCACCCGCCACCGTGCGCAGGGCTGCCGGCCGCCCAGGCCCCTACTACACGCTGCGCACCACGTTGCTGTGCTTGGAGAACACCCACAACGCCGCGGGCGGCGCGGTGACTCCGCCTGACGAGCACGCGCAACTGGCGGCCTCCGCGAAGGAATGCGGGCTGCGAGTGCACCTCGACGGCGCACGGATCTGGCACGCCGCAGTGGCGCTCGGGTTGCCGCCTGCCGCGCTCACGGTGGGCGTGGACACCGTGCAGGCATGCCTTTCCAAGGGACTCGGGGCACCGGTTGGCTCGGTGGTAGCCGGTAGTGAGGAGTTCGTCATCGAAGCCCGCCGGGTACGCCAGATGCTGGGCGGCGGAGTGCGGCAGGGCGGCGTGCTTGCCGCGGCGGGACTGGTCGCGCTGGATCGCATCGACGACCTGGCAACCGACCACGAGAACGCGGCACGGCTCGCCGAGGGCCTCGCCGAGCAGGGTTGGCCGGTGGATCAGCCGCAGACGAACATCGTGCTCGCGGCTGTGCCGGATGTCGAGACGACGCTACGCAAGCTGGCATCGTTGCAGGTGCGCGCGGTACCGATGGCGGGAAAGGTGCGGTTCGTGACACACCGAGACGTCTCGGGCGACGATGTCGACGAGACCCTGCACCGCATCCGCGACGCGGTGCGCTGAACCGAAGAAGGCAGGAGGCAGCGGTGCCGCCGCGCCGGATCGTCCTCGACTACGGCGAGATGACCGGCCGGCGCACCGCCGCGCTCGCCGACCTCGCCGAATCGCCCGCGGGCGCTCGCCTTACTTGCCGATCTGACCGCGCTTCTTGCCCTTGATCGCGCCGTAGGCCGCGGTGCCGAGGAACAGTAGGCCGCCGATCACGGCGAGCCAGACCAGGGCGTGGAACAGCGCTCCGAGGACGGTGATCCCGAGCCACACGAGTAGCAGCACGCCGATGACAGCAAGCATTCTTCTCCTCCGTCCAAGGAATCTCAGACACTGAACGATTCGGCGCGGTCAACAGTTCCGCAGCCACTCACCGAGCCTACGGACCGCTTCGTGCACGTCATCAGCCGTGCCGGCAAAGGACATCCGCACGAACTGATGTCCATCGACCGGATCGAAGTCCACGCCTGGCACCACTGCCAAACCGATCTCCTCCAGCCATCGCGAGCACAGCGCGAAGGAGTCCGTGGTCAGGTGCGCCACGTTGACCCACGCGTAGAACGCGCCCTCGGCAGGAGCGATGTGCTCGAAGCCGAGTGCGGCGAGCCCGCCGAGCAACAAGTCGCGATTGTGCCGGTAGCGGTGCACGTGCGCATCGACCTCGACGTAGGACTCGGCCGTGAACGCGGCGAGCGCGGCCCGCTGGGAGAGCACCGGCGCACAGATGTTGAAGTTGCCGGTGAGGCAGTCCACCGCGCGCCGCAGCCTCGGCGGCACCAGCATCCAGCCGAGCCGCCACCCGGTCATCGCGAAATACTTGGAGAACGAGTTCACCACGATCGCCTCGCGAGAACTGCGCCAGGCACAGTCGAGGTCAACGTCGAACCCGATGCCGTGGTAGATCTCGTCAGAGATCAACTGGATGCCGCGCCGCTCGCAGTGGCCCGCGACGGCGGCAAGCAGGTTCGGGTCAAGCACCGTACCCGTCGGATTGGCCGGGCTCGCGACCACGACGCCCGCCAGATCCTCGTGCTCCTCAAGCATCGCAACGCTCGGCACGAAGCCGACGTCTTCGCCACATGGCAGGTCGACGACCTCGCAGCCAAGCGCGGTAAGGATGTTGCGGTAAGCCGGATAACCGGGACGGGGTAGCGCTACCCGGTCGCCAGGGTCGAAAGCGGAGAGGAATGCCAGCAGGAAAGCTCCTGACGAGCCGGTGGTCACCACCACGTCGTCCGAAGCCACCTTGAGTTGATACCGGCGCGCGTAGTGCTCCGCGATAGCTTCCCGCAGCGGCGGGATGCCCAACTGCTCGACGTAGCCGAGGTTGTGCTCGACGAGCGCCCGAGCGGCAGCCTCACGCACCGGGGCAGGGGCTGGACTTGACGGCTGTCCCGGCGCGAGCGAGACCACATCGCCGTGCGTGCGTTGCCTGCGCTCCGCGGCCGAGAGCACGTCCATCACATGAAACGGCGGCACCCCCGCCCGCTGTGCCACGGACAGCCGGTGGCTGGCAATGCTGACGTCGACGACCATGCCTGAAACCGTACCCGCGCGGGATGCCTGAGTGACTGCCTCGGCTATACGGTGACCGGCATCCGCCCGATGCGGACCTGCCATTGCTCGGGCCCCGACTCCAGGTAGTCCCAGCTGAACTGACCGGAATAGGTGGCTTCGAACTCCCGGCGCAGTGGCTTCGGATCGTGGTTGTTGACCAGCACGAACGACGCGCCTTCCGGCAACCGCGCATAGATCCCGAAGATACGAGGATGCCTACTGCCGTGCGGGATCTCCCGCACGTCGAGCACCTCGGGTCGGTGCAGCTCCCCGCCCCGCAGCACGGTGGTCAGGTCGTCGAGTAGGCAGCCCAGGTCGACTCCTGGCAACGCGGCCAGCGCAGGCCACAGCACGGCGCGCTCGATTTCGTGGCACGCGGCGAACAGTGCCACTATGGCGTTGGCCGCGGCTGCCAGCTGCTCAGGATGCCGTGACCGGCCCAGGTCAGCGACGTGTGCGGCGATCAACCGGTGATGCGCCCGCAACGCGCGCACCAGCAGCCGGGTGTCGGCGGCGCCCGCCGCCACCGCGTACATCACCCGGTCGGTGGCGACAAGGTGGTGCAGCACCCGCTCGCAGCACGCCTTCAGCCCATCCTGCGCTTCATCCTTGGCGGCCAGCGAGAGCCGCAATTCCGTGGTCAGCGCGACCTTCGCCGACAGCTCGGCGAGCAGCTCGTCGCCCACGTCGACCAGCGCCGCCTGCGCCGCCACCGCGGGGTCGTCGCTGGTGCCGCGGATATGGATCTCCGATGTCATCGACATATCCTCCTGCTTCGCCGCCGATGGCGGCATGACTGCTCAGCTACAGTCCAGCAGCGCGCGCCTATTTGCACAAGTATTATTCGTGTAAACTAAGTCTCAGCCGGTACGCCGAAGGAGGCGGTTCGGCACCAGAACGACGCGGTGCGGTCAGTAGCCGACGTAGCCGCTGCCGCTGGAGACGCCGCGCACACCGGGCACGTTCGACAACGAGCCGTACCGGTCGATCGAGTACCGGACCCCTGCGATGATGTTGGACACCGGGTCCTTGATGTTGCTGTCGTAGCCGGGCAGCGCGTGCGCCTTGAAGGTGGTCGGGATGCACTGCATCAAGCCCTGCGACGGGTGGCCGGCTTTGGCGTTGGAATCCCAGAGGTTGATGGCGTTCGGGTTGCCGCCAGACTCGTGCTGGATGATCACCTTCAGCGCTTTGAGGTCCGCGTCCGACAGGTGGACGCCATGCTGTGCCAGGATCGCCTTTGCCTTGTCGATCCACTGCTGGACGTTGCCGGAAACCTGCACATCGGGTGCGACACCGCCCATGGCGCCGCCGCCACCGCCGCCTCCGGATGCGGCCCCGCCGCCGCCATCGCCGCCACCGCCGTAGCTGTGCACAGGCGTGGACTGCGCTGAGGTACTGCCCTCGCCGGGAGCCGGGATCTTGGCGAAACCCTGGCCGTTGTGGGAGATCGCCTGATCAAGATCGCGCGCGACGTCCTGCATCGCCTGGTCGTACTCCTGCACCGCCGCGTCGACCTTGCCCTTGTGGGCGCTGATCACCTTCTGTGCGATCCCGTTCTCGTCGACCCGCACGGCGTGGCCGAGCTGTTGCGCGTGCGTCCTGGCGTCGGACTGCGCCTGTTGCAGCTCGCGCTGATAATCGGTAGCGATGGCATCGAGCGCGTTCGTCACATCGGTCTTGGCCTGGTCCAGCTTGCGGACCGCCGCATCGAGCCCCTTGACGCCCTTGCGCATCAGCTCGTGCGCCTGCTGGTCCACGGCGAGGAAGTTCTTCATGTAGCCGTCGAACGAGATCTTGTCCGAGCCCTCCCAGTGCGGCGAGAGGTTGTCCAGCGTGCTCTTGAGGCTGTTGTGAGTTGAGACCGCTTCGTCATGCGCGTTCTGCAAGCCGGTCTTCAGCTTGGTGATACTGCCTGCGTCGGCCGCGAGGACCTTGTTCGCGCTGCTCGCGAGCGCCTCGCTGCCCGGGATCTGCCCGATGATGTCTTCCGCGCTGCCCATCCCCTGCTGCTCCCCGGTCTCTGTGTGCTTGAACGCCGGTAGGTGAACGTCAGCGCTCGAACTGGCGTGCGTTGACCTGCTCGACGTCCAGATGGTCCTGCTCGGTCTTGTCCAGCGCCCGCTCCACGTCACTCATCACCCGCTCGGCGTGCCCGTACTGGGACCGGAGATGGTCGGTGAAGTGCTGCGCCGTGCGGTGCATACCCTTGGCAGAATCGGATTTACCGAACGTGTGCTCGTCGTAGGCATCTTCGGCGTGGGATCCGACGTTGCCGTAACGCGACTTCAAGCCACCGATCTGCGAACGTGCCTCGGAAACACCGTGCTTGTTGAAATGCGACACCGACTCCGCCCCCTTCACATGATGACAACCGGTTTGACGGCCGGCTCACGATCCCGGTTCCGTACCGGCGGGAACAGCCTATGCCAGCCGGCGTGATCAGGCCGCTTGTTCTGCGGAATTAGAACTCGCCGACCAACTCCCATAAGCAGGCGGCGAGCCGGTTGTTGTCGGCAGGCGTGATGGTGCTCCAGCGGCAGCCGTCGGAGGCAGGGCCCGTCAGGTACACGTAACGACCCTCCGCGGTGTCGTGGAAGGCCACCACCCGCTCCGCTCGCCGGACCCGACCGTCACGGTGCCGCCGTTGCACACCGAACTGTCCGCGCAGCGAAGCCTCCGCCAGCATCCCCACCGCGACCTGCGCGTCGCTCAGCGTGATTCCACGCGAGTCGAGGCAGGTGATCAGCCGCGCAGGATCGCCATCCGCCTCGATGTCGGCATCACGCAGCACATCGGAGGGCAGGCGCACGGAATGACCCCGGCCCGCGGGCACTTGGCCTGCGATCGATATCGCGGCCTCCGCGAGCGAGGAGTCGCGTGCGGGAATCAGCCACACCTCGTCACCGTCCACCACGGCGAGCACCGCTCGCGTGCCAGAGCTTGCCGCGAGCGCGGAGATCACGTGATCGGTCCACACCCAGGCGTCGATCGCGACCGAGGGAGCCGCCAGGAGTGCGAGGTCCTCCGCGATCTCCGCCTCGACCCTGCGGGCATCCACCAGCCCGCGCTCACGCAACGACTCCCAGCTCTCGCCGACCATCTCATCTCGCTCGGTGTGCGTCCTGCCAGGGCTCGGTACGTCCAGCGCGACATGCCTGCGCGGCAACCGCTCGCTCTCCCAGAGCACATCGAACTCAAGCGCGGAAAGCACCACGCTGCTCGGCTTGCCCAAGCTTCCGTCCTCGTCTCGTGCCAGCCGCACTCCGCGCGGTCAGTCGTCCTCGCCGAGCACCGGCCTGCTGACCAGGTTCTCATCGTGGAACAGATCTTCCGAATCGACGCCGTACCGCCGCACCCTGGTGGCGTCCTCCTCCTTGTGGCCGGTCGCGGGTTCCAATATCGAGCTGCCTTCTTCGGGCTGCGCGGCGAACCGCGAGGCCGCTTTCGCCGCTGCCGCGGGACCCTCGGGCTCCCCGAAGGGGGTCGTCCTCCTGCCAAGCTCGTCCTCCTCGACCACGCCGCCCGGCGCGCCGCGGTAGGCCGACAGCCGGTCCTTCTCCGCCGCCGCACCTCCGATACCAGCCGCACCACTGCCGGTGGCGACGGCCGATCCCATGGCTGCCTCGTTCATCGCGACCGCCGACATGCCACGGGCACCGGCACCTGCAGCGACGGGACCGGCACCCGAGACCTCCGTGGCAGGCAGCGGACCCGCACCGGACACCGGCCCGCGTGCGATCGGACCGGCACCCGCGCCAGGGCCACCGCCTGCAACCGCCCTGCCCCCGGTGACCCCTGGCGCGCCTGCCCGGCCTGCATGATCGGGAGTTCCCGCGCCGAGGAAACCCGCGCCACTGCCGCCACCGGTCGGCGAGCCCGCGCTCGGGCCACCGCTGAAACCCGCGCCAGCCTGCGACGCCGGTGGACCGGCTCCGACGCCCGCCGAGCCGCCGCTGGCGAGGCCGGGGACCTGCGAGGATGGCGCACCGCTGACAACTCCGATACCTGCGCCGCCTCCGGCCACCGCGGGCGGGCCTGCCTGGACAACTGGCCCAGCCGATGGGAACGATCCGGCGCCTGCCGCCGACGTACCCGACACCATCGGCGGACCTCCGACGTGCACCGGCGGCGACTGCGGCAATGGCTGGTGGGCATGGATCGAGCTGGTGCTGTGGTCGCTGTAGCCGTTCCAGGCGTCGAGCGCCTGGTCCCTGGCCGCCCGCTGCGCCTCGGCCGCCCGCGCCGCGTCCTGCTCGCCATGCATGGTCATCGTGCCCGTGCCGTGGCCGCCGAAGAGATAGGACGGTCGGGACGAGGACCGCAACGTCGCCGAGTCCGGCATCGCGTTGCGGGCGCGGGCGTACGCGTTCGCCTGCGCCTGCACGGTGTCCGCGGTACCGGCTAGCCGCTCGTGGGTGTTCCCCGCATAACGCTTGGACTCGGCCACCACCGTCTTGGCAAGCTCGGAGGACTGCTTCGTCTCCCAGCTCACGCCGATCGCCTGCAACTGCTCATGCAACGTGGTGTCGATGTGGTACATGCTCTTGGAGATACTCTGCAGCGCCTCGACCGAGGGTGCCATGGCCTGCGCGCCCCGCCCCGAGTCCAGCTGGTCTATGGCGTCGGCGAGCTCGGTGTCGCTCCAACCTTCGAAGCGGTGATCGGTGATACCGAACAGGTCACCTATCGCAGACAGGGCGGACGTCATCGCTTGATCCCCTCAGCGCTCGTCATGGCTGCTCGTCATGGCCGGTCAACCGAGTTCAGCATGTTCGTGATCTCCTGCTCCCCGTACCCGTACTGGCGTGCGGTGCCTACCAGGTTCTCCACCAGCTGGCTCAACCCGTCGAGGTAATCCCCGACGCGCTTGGCATAGGAGTTACCGGCGTCAAGCAACCTGTCGTTCCAAGCTCGCGCCGACTGGGCGCTGACCACGTCGTCGCCGGGTGCGATGACACGCAGCTTGTCAAGATTGCGCAGGATCGCGGTGCGCTCATCGTCAAGCACACCCTGAATGATCTTGGCGGCCTGCAGCACGTTGCCGTGGTTGACGGTGATGGTCTGCGCGACCGGCACATCCTCGACCTCGTGCATCATCACGCCGGTCAGCTTCTCTGCGGGTATCGCGGCCAAGCCCGCGAACGGGTCGGAAACCTCGCCAGCGGCATTCGGCTGGGACGGCATAACCGCAACACCCCCACACACGTCAGGTAACCGGTCGGTCTCTTTATGCAGGCTACCAATGAGCCCGGCAACCCGACGTCCGTTTGACGTACGAGATGCCCCGCTGGTTCCGCTCCGTTGCTAGCTCGTCACCGGAAGGGCGATTTCTCCGGTTTCCGCGCGCAGCGCGATATCCGTGCGGAAGTGCGCCCCGGTCAGCCGCACGCCGGTCACCTTCCGGTAAACGGCTGCGCGCGCTGCCGCCAGGTCATGACCGGTCGCCACGATCGAAAGCACCCTGCCGCCCGTCGACACCACAGCGCCGTCCTCCCTGCGGCGGGTACCGGCATGCAGTACGCCGTCGGCCTCGGCACCGGTGATCACATCGCCGCTGCGCGGCCGTCCCGGATACCCCTCCGCGGCCACCACCACGGTCACCGCGGCACCCTGGTCCCATTCCAGCGGTGGATGCTCGGCGAGTCCGCCTCGCGCCACCGCCATCAGCAGGCCGGCGAGCGGACTCTGCAGCAGCGCGAGCACCACCTGTGTCTCCGGATCGCCGAATCGGCAGTTGAACTCGATCACTTCCGGCCCGCTAGAGGTAAGCACGAGCCCCGCATAGAGCAACCCGGAGAACGGCGTGCCACGGCGGGCCAGTTCGTCGACGGTCGGCTGCACAATCCGCGCGACGATGTCCTCAGCAAGGCCTGCCGGTGCCCACGGCAGCGGCGCGTATGCCCCCATGCCGCCGGTGTTGGGGCCGCGATCGCCGTCGCCAAGCCGCTTGAAGTCCTGCGCGGGCAGCAGCGGCACCACACTCACCCCGTCGGTCAGACAGAACAGCGAGACTTCGGGTCCGTCCAGGAACGACTCCAGCAGCACCGGGTGGCCACCGTCAAGCAACGTCATCGCGTGTTGCCGCGCGATGTCGAGGTCCTCCGTCACCACAACGCCCTTGCCCGCAGCAAGCCCGTCGTCCTTGACGACGTAGGTGGGCCCGAACCCGGCGAGCGCGCCGTCGAGGTTGGCGGGGTTGTCGACCACTTGTCCGGAAGCGGTCGGCACCCCTGCCGCGGCCATCACGTCCTTGGCGAAGGCCTTGGAGCCTTCGATCACGGCGGCCTGCGCGGAAGGCCCGAAACAGTGGATGCCTGCCGCACGGACGGCGTCCGCGGCGCCTGCCACCAGTGGCACCTCCGGCCCGATGACCACCAGGTCAGCCCGCCACGAGGTGGCGAGGGCAGCCACCGCGCCAGGGTCGGCGGCATCGAGCGGTCGCTGCTCGGCGAGCGCCGCGATGCCTGCATTGCCCGGTGCGCAGGCAAGCGCCGTCACCTCAGGGTCGCCCGACAGTGACAGGACGAGGGCATGCTCCCGAGCACCGGAGCCGACAACCAGCACGCGCACGGGTTATCAGGGTAGTCAGTGACTGCCAGGGAGCTAAACCAGGCGGTTGTCGAGGTAGCACCAGCGCCAATCCTGACCGGGCTCCATCGACCGCATCACGGGGTGAGCGGTCCGTCGGAAGTGCTGTGTCGCGTGCCGGTGCTGGCTGGAATCGCAGCAACCGACGTACCCGCAGGACAGGCACATCCGCAGTTGCACCCAGTCGTCCTCACCCAGCTCAAGGCAGTCCGCGCAGGCATCCGTGGTCTGGGGCTCAACCTCGCCTTCCGGCAGGTCCGTTACATGCTCGCAACTCATCGTGCTCCTCCATACTTCGCACAGGCTCTCGCTCACTTTGCCCGCCGGGAGGATCGCAGTGCACCCCGTAGAGATCTTGCTGCTGCTCGTAGGCTCGCTGGCGGTCACCATCATCGCGCGCAAGCTCGGCTGGCAGCCGTCGCTGGTGCTGGTCGCCCTCGGGCTGGCAGTCTCATTCATACCCGCCGTGCCGGTAATCGAGCCGGATCCGGAAGTGATATTGGTACTGGTGCTGCCTCCGCTGCTGTACTCGGCCGCGCTAAACAGCTCCTACGTCAACATTCGCGCGAACCTCCGGCCAATCGGGCTACTTGCGGTTGGGCTGGTGTTGGCGACGACCGTCGCCGTCGGCTTCCTCGCGCACGCCGTGGTGCCCGGCCTGCCGTTACCTGCGGCACTGGTGCTCGGCGCGGTCGTCGCACCTCCCGACGCGGTGGCCGCGGTGTCCATCGGACGCACGCTCGGGCTTCCCCGTCGGGTCATGACCTTGCTGGCAGGCGAAAGCCTCGGCAACGACGCCACCGCGCTGACCGCATACAAGGTCGCGGTCGCCGCGGCTACCGGCGCGGCACTGTCCTGGGGCAGCAGCGTCGAGGTGTTCGCACTCGCCGCGGCGGGCGGCGTGATCATCGGGCTGGCTCTCGGCATGATCGTGCACGCGGTGCGGCAACGGCTCGGGAACTCCACGCTGGAAAGCGCGCTGGGCATGCTGGTGCCGTTCGGCACTTACCTGCTCGCCGAGTCGATCGGGGCGTCCGGTGTGCTCGCGGTGGTTGTCGCCGGTCTCTACCTGGGGCACAACGGGCCCAAGGCGGGGTTCGCCACCCGGTTGCAGGAATCCGCGGTCTGGCGCGCGATCGACGTGCTGCTGGAGTCGGTGGTGTTCGCGCTAATCGGGCTGCAGTTGCGGGCGGTGGTCATCGACGGCCACGCCAGCCTCGCCATAGTGGTGCCCGCAGTGGTGATACTCGCGGCGACGATCGCGATCCGCTTCGCCTGGATCTTCCCCGCGACCTACCTGCCGCGCTGGCTATCACACCGGATCAGGGAGCGCGAGCCGACACCCGGTTGGCGCGGGCCTGCCGTGCTGGCCTGGGCCGGTATGCGCGGGGTGGTGTCGCTGGCCGCCGCTGCCGCGGTGCCGCTGGCGATGACTGGCCGCGACACCGTGTTGCTGCTGACGTTCGTGGTCACGGTCGGCACGCTGCTGCTGCACGGCACCACGCTGCCATGGGTAATCAGGAAGCTTGGGCTGCACGGCGACGAACAGCGGTCCGACGCGCTTGCCGAGGCGCAGGTGCAGCATCGCGCGGCCAACGCGGCGCTCGGCAAGCTGGACGAGCTGGTCGCGAGCGGGGATGCCACCAGGACCCCGGTGGTGCAGCGGCTGCGCACGCTGGCCGAGTATCGGGGCAACGCCGCATGGGAACGACTCGGGCAGCGGGAGCAGGAGAGCCCCGCCGCCGCGTTCCGCCGCCTGCGGCGAACCATGCTCGGCGCGGAACGCGAGGTGTTCGTCTCCGCGCGCGACGCGGGTGAGATCGACGACGAGGTATTGCGCACAGTGCAGCGCGAGCTGGATCTGGAGGAGGCCGCCCTAGACCGCGACTGACCGTGTCTGCTGAAAGTGGCTTTTGTGTCGTTGTGTGGGCTGAAAGTGGCTCTTGTTCACCTCTTTGGAACAAGAGCCACTTTCAGCCCGTGATGTCGTGGCGGACGATCGTCTGCTCGCGGCCGGGGCCGACACCTATCGCCGAGATGCGGGCGCCGGAGAGCGCTTCCAGCCGCTCAACGTAGCCGCGCGCGTTCGCGGGCAGCTCGGCGTAGCTGCGGCACCCGCTGATGTCCTCCCGCCAGCCTGGTAGCCGCTCGTAAACCGGCACCGCATGGTGGAGGTCGGTCTGTGTCATGGGCATGTCGCCGGTCTGGAAACCGTCCACCTCGTAGCCGACGCACACCGGAACCTCGTCAAGGCCGGAGAGCACGTCGAGCTTGGTCAAGAAGAAGTCGGTGATGCCGTTGACCCTTGCCGAGTAGCGCGCGATCACCGCATCGAACCACCCGGTGCGGCGAGTACGACCGGTAGTCACGCCGAACTCGCTGCCGACCTGACGCAACCGCTCGCCAAACTCGTCTTCCAGCTCGGTCGGGAACGGCCCGGATCCCACTCGCGTGGTGTAGGCCTTGAGGATGCCCATCACCGCGCCGATCCGACCTGGGCCGATACCGGCACCAGCGCAGGCGCCGCCGGAGGTGGGGTTGGAGGAGGTGACGAACGGGTAGGTGCCGTGATCCACGTCCAGCAACGTGCCCTGCGACCCCTCCAGCAGCACGGTCTGCCCGCGTTCCAGTGCCTGGTTGAGCATCAGGCGGGTGTCGGAGATCCGGTCGGCGAACTTCTCCCCCTGCGCCAGCACCGTCTCGCAGACCTCGTCGACGTCAAGCGCCTTGCGGTTGTAGACCTTCACCAGCACCTGGTTCTTGAAGTCCAGGGCGGCCTCCACCTTCTGCCGCAAGATCTTCTCGTCGAGCAGGTCCTGCACCCGCACGCCGACGCGGGCGATCTTGTCCTGGTAACAGGGCCCGATGCCGCGCCCGGTGGTGCCGATCTTGCGCGCGCCAAGATACCGCTCGGTGACTTTGTCGATCGCCACGTGGTAGGGCATGATCAAATGTGCGTCCGCCGAGATCAGCAGGCCCGCGGTGTCCACACCGCGCTCTTCGAGTGCCGCCAGTTCGTCCAGCAGCACGCCTGGGTCGATGACCACGCCGTTGCCGATCACGTTGGTGATCCCCGGCGTGAGGATCCCGGAGGGCAGCAGGTGAAGCGCGAACTTCTGACCGTCGGGCAGCACCACGGTATGACCCGCGTTGTTGCCGCCCTGATACCGAACGACCCACTGGACCCGCTCGCCGAGCAGGTCGGTGGCCTTGCCCTTACCTTCGTCGCCCCACTGGGCGCCGATGAGCACGATGGCAGGCATGTGAAACTCCAACCTGATAAGAGAATGTTCATCGCGGATGCCGGTGAGCAAGCGTAGACGAGGAGCCCGGAATGTCTGCACTCGCGCTGGCCTGCGGGAACGTCGGGGATGTCACAGGGTCGCCGATGCTTGCCGAACGGAGCGGTCTGGAAGTGCTCGCGGTGCCTGCCACGCCGGGCAAGGAAGCGCTGGCACCGGTACTCGCCGACCTTGGCGAGCGCAGGCTCGTCGTGATCGGCAGCGACGCCGACCTCGCCGCGGTAGCGCTGCGGCTTCTGCGCGGTGAGCGGCTCGCCGAGATCGTACTTGGCTACGTACCCGCCACCGGAACCTCCGAGGTCGCGGTGAACTGGGGCATCCCGTTGGACACCGGCCGAGCGCTTGACGTGGCGCTCGGTGGCGACGCGGATCCGATGCCGCTGATCCGCGACGACGTCGGAGGGGTGCTACTCGGCATGGGCATACTCGGTCCGGTCCGTGGCGTGGCCTACTGCGATGACGTACAGGTACTGCGGGGGTACTCAGGCCGGATCGAGGTGCGGCCTCACACCCCAGGTGCGGGACTGTCGGTGCGGGTGATCCACACCGGACTGCTCGGCAAGCGGGTCCGGCAGGCCTCCGGGCGGGCGTTCCAGATCGGTTGCGTGCCGACCAAGCCGCTGTCCGACGGCGTGCGCTACCCGAGGACGGTCAACCGCTGGACCTGGTACCGGCACACCGAGAACCTCCGCTTGGTCCGTGGGATTTAGCTGTCTGTCAACCGCTTATCACCTGATCGTGTTGAGGGCCCGCTGCGCGCGGCCAGTTGTGGCACGCCGAATAGGGCCGCCAACACGGTCATGGCATCGGAGCGCTCGGGTCGGATTCGAACAGCAGGTCGCGGCAGCGTTCGTATTCCGGCGTCTCGCCGATCGCCTCCGCCGCCCTCGCCAGCGCGCCGACCGACCGCAAGAAGCCCTGATTCGGCCGGTGCTGCCACGGCACCGGCCCGAAGCCCTTCCATCCGGCACGCCGCAGCTGGTCAAGCCCCCGGTGGTAGCCGGTGCGCGCGTAGGCGTACGCCGCGACCGGGTCCCCGCCGAGCGAAGCCTCCGCCAGCGCCGCCCATGCCTCGCTGAAGTCGGGGTGCTCCCGCACCACGTGCGCTGGATCGGTACCGGCGTCGAGAGCCGCCTGCGGCTGCGGCCGGTCCGGCAGCAGCGTCGATTCCGGGCCGAGCAGGTTATGAGATGTCGTCATGCACCCATCCTGCCGTCAGCCTCATCCGGCGAGCATCCGGCCCGCCGAACGCAGACCGTCGCAGGCCTGCGTGACGCGCGCGGCCATGCTCTGCTCGGCGGCCTTGAGGTAGCTACGCGGGTCGTAGACCTTCTTGTTGCCGACCTCGCCGTCGATCTTCAACACACCGTCGTAGTTGCGGAAGAAGTGATCCGCGATAGGCCGGCTGAAGGCGTACTGGGCGTCGGTGTCGATGTTCATCTTCACCACGCCGTAGGCCAGTGACTCGGTGATCTCCTCGGGCAGCGAGCCGGAACCGCCGTGGAACACCAACTCGAACGGCTTCGAGCCCGCGGGCAGCCCCAGCTTGTCCGCGGCCACCACCTGGCCACGCTTGAGCACGTCGGGGCGGAGCTTGACATTGCCTGGCTTGTACACCCCGTGCACATTGCCGAAGGTCGCCGCGAGCAGGTAGCGCCCATTCTCGCCCGAGCCCAGCGCGTCGATCGTCCTGGTGAAGTCCCCCTCGGCGGTGTAGAGCTTCTCGTTGATGTCGTTGGCGACCCCGTCCTCCTCACCGCCGACCACACCGATCTCAACTTCGAGAACGATGTTCGCGGCGGCCGCGGCCGCCAGCAGTTCCTTGGCGATGGCGAGGTTCTCGTCGAGGTCGATCGCCGAGCCGTCCCACATATGAGACTGGAACAGCGGATGCCGCCCTTCGGCTACCCTGCGCTTGCTGATCTCGATCAGCGGGCGCACGAAACCTGCCAACTTGTCTTTGGGGCAGTGGTCGGTGTGCAGTGCGACGTTCACCGGGTACTTCTCGGCGACGACGTGCGCGAACTCGGCGAGCGACGCGGCGCCGGTCACCATGTCCTTGACCTTCGTACCGGATAGGAACTCCGCACCGCCGGTCGACACCTGGACGATGCCATCGCTCTCGGCCTCCGCGAATCCACGCAGCGCGGCATTGAGCGTCTCCGAGGAGGTCACGTTGATGGCGGGGTAGGCGAACTCGTTCGCCTTCGCCCGATCCAGCATCTCCGCGTAGACCTCAGGGGTCGCGATGGGCATCGATCATCCTCCTAGCATGCGGCACGGCTACTGCATCGTACGGCCAGCCTGGTAGCCCGATTGTCGCAACTCGTCTTGCGCAACAAATCAACCCTGGCGCAAGACACTGTGATCGACCACACTTGTGATTATGACCATCGCGCGACTGGACGGCGAAGTGATCGCCGAGAGTGAACAGACCGTTGTCATCGACGGGAAGCACTACTTCCCCCCGCAGTCGGTGCACGTCGGATTCCTACGGCCGACCGAGACCAGGGCGGACGGGCACCACTACTCGGTGATCGTGCACGGCAAGCCGGCAGCGGACTGCGCCTGCTGCACACCGAGGGCGAACGTGCCCGACCCAAGGATCGCCGAGCACGTGACCTTCACCGACCCCGTGATCATCGAGGATTAGCCGCCAGTCACGGCGAGTCCGCACCACACCCGTCCGACGTTCCCCGGCCCGTGGTCGATGCACGGGCCGGGGTTTTCGCGCGTGCGCATCATACCTGCCCAATAGCTTACTGATAGTAAGTTACGCTACTGTGTAAATCTGGGTAACAGGTAGACAGGAGGCGCGGCATGAGTCGATCAAGGTTGTTCGGTAGGCGGCAGGACGTGCGGGGCAAGGTCGTGTTAGTCACTGGCGCGGCTCGCGGGATCGGCGCGGGTGTCGCCAAGCGGCTGGCCGCACAGGGGGCCAAGCTCGCGGTGGTCGGCCTGGAATACAACGAGCTGAAGAAGGTCGCCGCGGAATGCGGCAAGGACGCCAGCGCCTGGGAAGCTGACGTCACCGACTGGGAGCAGTTGCGCACCGCGATCGACGGTGTCGCCGAGCGGTACGGCCGGATCGATGTCGTGATGGCCAACGCGGGCATCGCCGCGGCAGGCTTCATCCGCACCATCGATCCCGCCGCGTTCGAGAAGGTCATCGAGGTCGACCTGCTCGGCGTTTGGCGGACAGTTCGCATCGCGCTGCCTCACTTGATCGCCGCCCGAGGATACTGCGTGATCGTGTCCTCGATGGCCGCCGTGCTGCACATCCCCGGCAATGCGCCGTACAACGCGGCGAAGGCGGGCGTGGAAGCATTCGGCAACACGCTGCGCGCGGAAGTGCGGCACTTCGGGGTGGACGTCGGGGTGGCTCACCCGACCTGGATCTCGACCGACATGGTGAACTCGGCCGATGAGCACCCGGTGTTCGGCCCGTTGCGCAAGGGAGCGGTCGGCCCACTCGGCAAGACCTACCCGCTCGACGTAGCGCTCGACGCGTTCGTCGACGGCATCACCCGCCGCGCGAGGACCATCCACATCCCCCGTGAGCTGCTGCTGGTCAAGCTGTTGCGGGCGTTCCTGCCGCCGATCGTCGAGCGCGGTGCGGCGAGGTTCATCCCAGCCACGGACAAGGCGGCCGCGGCGGACGTCGAGCAGCGCGGTGCGGCGGCGTCGGCCCCCGTCGGCCCAGGCGGAGCGGCTAATCTCAGCGACGCGAAGGGTAAACGCCACTAACCGGAGGCACGGATGCCGTCTCGCCGATCGCAGATCCAGCTGACGCAGGAAGAGGCCACGACATTCCTCGCGGAGCAGACCGTGGCCAACGTTGCCACCATCGGCCCGAACGGCAGGCCGCACCTAGCCCCACTCTGGTACGTACCGCGCCCAACGCTGCATCCCGCCGCGCTCGCGACATGGACCTTCGGGCGATCACAGAAGGTGTCCAACCTGCGTAGGTTGCCACAGGCCACCGTGCTCGTCGAGGCAGGCGAGTCCTACGAGCAACTGCGCGGGCTGTCGCTGGAATGCGACGTGGAGATCCTCACCGAACTGGACACGGTGACCGCTATCGGGCGGGAGCTGACCGAGCGCTACACCCCGGGTATCGGAGGCGCCGCCGACTCCTTCGTCGCGGTGCAGGCTCCGAAGCGGGTCGGCTTGGTTTTCCTGCCGACCAGGATCCTGAGCTGGGACCATCGCAAGCTCGGCGGCACGTACTGACCGGTGAGCACTTTTCGGGGCGCTGGCACCCGAAATTGCTCACGGGTCAGTGCATCGGGCGGGAGGCCGGTCTCACCCGATACGCTTTCCGACAGTAGGGAGGGCACGTGCCACCGCAGAGCAACGATCAGACGCGCGATACCGCGCAGCGTTCCGTCGAGCACACACTCGGCCACCTTCGCGTGATCGACACCGGCGCGATCCGGCAGCCGACGCCACTCACACTTGAGGATCTCTACCGGACACATCGGATGCGATTGGTGCGGCTGGCGGTACTGCTGGTCGACGAACCCGCTACCGCGGAGGACGTGGTGCAGGAGGCGTTCACCGGGCTGTATCGGCACTGGTCGAACCTGCGTGATTCTTCCGCGGCGCTCGGCTATCTGCGCACCGCCGTTGTCAATGGGTCGCGCAGCGTGCTCCGCCGCCGCAAGACGGCGCGCGATTACACGCCGCCGCACCAGGTCAACGCCCGCTCCGCGGAAAGCCTCGCGATGCTCTCCGCAGAGCACCAGGGCGTGGTCAACGCGCTATCACAACTGCCGCCGAGGCAGCGTGAGGTGCTGGTGCTGCGGTACTACGGCGGGCTCTCCGAGGCCGAGATCTCGGAAGCCGCCGGTATCTCCAAGGGAACCGTGAAGTCAACGGCCAGCCGGGCACTGGAAGCACTCCAGAGAGTCATGAACAACACCGGTCGCTGATCGTCAAGCGTTCCCCATCGCGGACCTGTCGGCTATATTGGTATAGACCATATTCTGACGTCGCCAGCCGCTGGAGGTGGCCGTGCCCGAGCTCCTGCTTGCCTCCGGCAAGGTGGTCGCCAGGGACGGCGTGCTCGATCCTGGTTGGCTCACCATCTCAGGCGGCATCATCACCGCCATCGGCGGCGGTACCCCGCCGCAGCGGCCGGCGGCAGTGCGGGTCGACGTGCCAGGGTGCCATATCGTGCCGGGCTTCATCGACATCCACTGTCACGGTGGCGGTGGCGGTGACTACAGCGACCCAGACCCCGAGCGGGTGCGCACTGCGGCAATGACCCACCGCCGCGGCGGCACCACCACCGCGCTCGCCAGCCTGGTCTCGCGTCCCATTCCGGAGCTGGTTGACCAGGTCGCGGCACTGACCGAGTTGGTCGACGACGGGGTGTTCGCTGGCATCCACCTGGAAGGGCCGTTCATCTCCCACGCCCGCCGTGGCGCGCACGATCCTGACGTGCTGCGACCGCCTGAGGCCGAGGTTATCGCGAAGCTGCTGGCTGCGGGCCGAGGCACCGTCAAGATGATCACCATCGCGCCGGAACTGGACGGTGGGCTCGACGCCATCCGGCAGCTCACCGACGCGGGCGTACTCGTCGCGATCGGGCACACCGACGCCACCGAGGAGCAGATCCTGCCCGCGATCGACGCCGGTGCACGAGTGGCCACCCACCTGTTCAACGCGATGCGGCCGCTGCACCACCGCGAGCCGGGAGCCGTCGGTGCGCTGCTGGCCGACGAGCGCATCACCATCGAGTTGATCTGCGACCTAGTCCACGTCGCGCCGACCGCGCTGCGCATCGCGGCGAGGTACGCGGGAATCGACAGGACCGCGCTGGTCACCGACGCGATGGCGGCAACGGGGATGTCCGGCGGCACGTACCGCATCGGCAAGCTCGTCGCCACCGTCATCGACGGTGCGCCGCGGCTGCCCGACGGCACCATCGCCGCGAGCACGCTGACGATGGGCGGTGCGTTCGGCAATTTCGTGCACCACACCGGTGGCAGCCTCACGGAGGCCGCCGCGGCCGCGGCCACCAGACCGGCACGGCTGCTGGGGTTGGCCGAAGGCACCGGTGCACTCGCCGAGGGGCTGACCGCCGACCTGGTGGTGCTAGACACCGACCTCCGGGTCGCGCGAGTGCTACGCCGCGGCGAGTGGATCACCTGAGCGTGTGCGACACGAACTGTCGGTGCCCTCGGGTAGACCTGGGACATGAGCGAAATCGTGCTGTTCCACTCCGTGCTCGGCGTCCGGCCCGGGATGCTGGCGGCCGCCGATCGGCTACGCCAGGCTGGGCATACCGTGCATGTGCCGGATCTGTACCACGGTCAGGTCTTCGGCGACTATCCCGAGGCGGCGGCCTTCGTGGAGAGCGATGCCTTCGGTGGCTATCCCGAGCTGCTGCGCCGCACGGCGGCCGCGGTGGACGGGCTGCCGCCTGACCTGGTGTACGCCGGGTTCTCAAACGGTGGTGGCGCCGCCACCTACATCGCCGCGCTCCGGCCAGGTGCGCGCGCCGTGCTGTCGATGCACGCTGCCATGCCGCTCGCGGTCCTCAGCGAGGTCGCCGGACGCGCGCTCCAGTGGCCGAAGAACGTTCCGGTCCAGGTGCACTACGGCAGGGACGACCCGTTCCGCAGCCAGGACTCGGTGGATGCCTTCGCCTCGGATGTCCGCGCGTCCGGCTCCGGGTACGAATACTTCGACTATCCCGTCGCGGGCCACCTGTTCGCAGACCCGGACTTGCCTTCCGAGTACCACGAGGCGTCCGCCGAACTGATGTGGTCGCGTGCGCTGGAGTTCCTCAGGCGCGCAGAATAGCGGGATGGGCAAGGAGCCGGAGGAGTTGCTGGCGGAAGCGCTGCGTGCGCAGGCCGCTCGTACCCCGGTCCCACCAGCAGCGCCGGATACTGCCGGGGCCTTGGGGCCCACCGGGCCGGTCGGTGCCCGCAAGCCGGACTTGGCCACCGAGCACAACCGACCCGAGTTCGGCCTGCTCGCCGACTCCAACTTCGAGCTGCTCTCCGGCAGCGATTACGCGACGACCAGCGGCTACATCGCCGGATACGCGGAGCCTGCCGCCGCCGCCGCAGCCACCAGCCGCGCGCCGGCCGAGTCACAGCGGGCCGTTGCGAGCTGGGTGCTGCTCGCCGCGCTACTGCTCGGGTTGGCCGTGGGCGCGGTTGCCGGACTGCTGACCGTGTTGTAGGCAGCTCTCAGCTGCCGCCAAGGCTTTGCCTGTACCGTTGGGCAGCGTGATTCTCGCGCAGACCGTGGTCGCGGCCTCGGTGATACCCAACTGGCTGAACCCGGAGCAGCTGCTGTCCAGCTTCGGCGGATATGTCATTCTCGGGCTCTGTCTGGTGATCTTCATCGAGAGCAGCATCTTCCCGGTGCTGCCAGGCGACTCGCTGCTGTTCACGGCAGGACTGTTCGTCGCGCAGGGCGCCATCCACACGCCGCTGTGGTTGGTCTGCCTGCTGGTCTCGGTCAGCGCGCTGGCAGGCAACGCGGTGGGCTACCTCATCGGTTACAAGAGCGGGCCTGCGCTCTTCCACCGTCCCGACTCCCGCTTCTTCAAGCACGAGTATGTGGACAAGACTCATGCCTTCCTGGAGAAGCACGGGCCAAAAGCGGTCGTGCTCGCCAGGTTCGTGCCGTTCGTCCGCACCTTCATTACCTGGATCGCAGGCATCGGCAAGATGGATCCGAAGCGGTACTTCACCTATACCATCATCGGTGGCATCGCATGGGCCGCTGGCGTGACGGTGCTCGGTGCGCTGCTCGGCAACATTCCGTTCATCCGGAATCACGTCGAGGCGATCTTCGTTCTGATCGTGCTGGTCTCGGTGGTCCCGATCGCGATCGAATACCTACGGGGCAGGAAGAGGCGCAAGCCCGCGAAGACCGTCGACGACGCGAGACGCCCCATCCCACGCTCCTGAGGCAGGCGCCCTACTCCATCGAGAACATCGAGCCGGGGTTGAACAGGTTGCCGGGATCAAGCGCGTGCTTGATCTGCCGGTGTACCCGCATCGCGACATCACCGATTTCGGTCGCGAGCCATTCGCGCTTGACCTTGCCGACGCCGTGCTCGCCCGTCACCGTGCCGCCGAGCCGCAGCCCGAGCGCGAGGATCTCGTCGAACGCCCTGCGGGCTTGCCGGAACTGCTCCTGAGATGCCGGGTCGTACACGATGGTCGGATGCATGTTGCCGTCGCCGGCATGACCAACCACCGCGACCCGCAACCCGATCTCCTGGCTGATGCGCGCGCAACCGGAGAGCAGCTCGGCGATCCTGGTCCTCGGCACGCAGACGTCGTCGGTGAGCCAGGTGCCGTACAGCTCAAGTGCCGTGAGCACCACGCGGCGCGCCTTGAGCAGCATCCTGCCCTCGTTCAGGTCATCGGTGGCGTAGGTCATGGTGGCACCAGCGTCCTCGCAGATCTTCTCGATCGCGGTGAGCTCGCGGGTAGCCACCTCACCGCCGGAGTCCGATTGGCACAGCAGCAGCGCGGCGCACTCGCCTGCCGGACCGATCTCGGTCTTGAGGTAGGCCTCGGCGGCTTTGATCGAGGATGCGTCCATGATCTCCATCAGCGAGGGCACCAGGCCCTCCCGTACCACCTTCGACACGGCCGCTCCCGCCGCTGCGGTCGTGTCGAACGCCGCGACCAGCGTGCCAGGTGCCTGCGGCAGCGGGCGGAGCGCGAGCGTGGCTTTCGTGATCACCCCGAGCGTGCCCTCGCTGCCGATGAACAGCTTCGTGAGGTCGTAGCCCGCCACGCCCTTCACGGTGCGCCGGCCGGTCTTGAGCAGCGAGCCATCGGCGAGCACGACCTCCAGTCCCAGCACCGAGTCCGTGGTGACGCCGTACTTCACGCAGCACAACCCGCCTGCGTTGGTGGACAGGTTCCCGCCGATGCTGCACCAGTCGTAGCTGGACGGGTCGGGTGGATAGAACAGCCCGTGCTTCTCCACCGCACCACGGAAATCGAGATTCACGACGCCGGGCTGAACTACCGCGAGCCGATTGTCGGGATCGATCTCCTCGATCTCGTCGAACTTGGTCATCACCAGCGTCACGCAGCCGTCGACGGCATTCGCCGCGCCGGACAGCCCGCTACCGGCACCGCGCGGCACGATCGGCACACCGGCCTCGGCGCAGATCCGCACCACCGCGCGCACCTGGTCCACCGTGGTCGGCAGCACCACGGCAAGGGGCGTCCCAGCAGGCGCCAGCGGCATCATGTCCCTGCTGTAGGAGGCCGTCACATCGGTATCGGCAAGCACCGCTTGGGTGCCGAGCTCGCCACGAAGTCGCTCAATCGCATCCACCCGTTCGACGGTAGTCGTGATGGTGGTAGTGATAAAGCGTGAGCCCGATACCCGATGAGCCAAGTGCGCAGAGTGTACGGATGGCCAGGACCTACCGCAGGTATGTGCGGCCGTTCAGCGACCGTTTCACACCCCGCGGCCCCCGGCTACTGGCGACCCGCAGGTTCACCGACTCCGGTGGGCTGGTGCGGTTGCCACGCGGTACCCGGGTGTGGAAGGCGCGGTACGGGCCGATCCGTGGCGTGTGGATCCAGGCTCGTCATGCCAGCTCCCGCAACGGGCTGCTGGTACACCTGCACGGCGGTGGGTTCGTGTTCGGTTCGGCACGTTCGCACCGCGGCATGGCCTACGCGCTGTCCTCGGCGTCCGGCATGCCGACGTTCCTTCCGGAATACCGGTTGGCGCCGAGGCACCCGTTCCCCGCGGCCGCGGACGACTGTCTCGCCGCGTACCGGGCGCTGATCGACCACAACGTGACCGGCGGGCGCATCAGGTTGTCGGGAGACTCCGCGGGCGGCCACCTGGTGTGCGGCCTGCTTGGTGATATCAGGCGACACGGGTTGCCGATGCCCGCAGCCACAGCACTGTTCTCACCGATGCTCGATCTGCGCTGTACCGAGGTTGTCGAGCGTGACCTCGCCTGCGACGATCCGTTCATCTCGCCGAGCGCGGCATTCGCCAGCGCCGCCGCCTATGCCGGGACCACCCCGCTCGACGATCCCCGGCTGGACGTGCTGAACGCCGATAAGGCGGAGTGGCCGCGCACCCTGATCCAGACCGGTGAGCTGGAATGCCTTCTCGGCGACTCGGAACGGCTCGCGAAGTCCCTCGACGCGGCGGGCGTCGCCTGCGAGCTGCAAGTCTGGCCGGGCCAGATGCACGTGTTCCAGGCGTTTGACTTCATCCCCGAGAGCCGCGCTGCCATCCGTTACACCGGAGACTTCCTGCGTGGCTGAGCGGGCACCGCGCGCCGGAGTAACCCCCTACTCCTAGCAGGCAGTCGAACCGTGGTGGTTACCAGGCCTGTGAGACGACGACCAACCTGCTCCCAGGGGGCCGATGATCAACATCGGGCAGGTTACCCCTTAACTCGGACATCCAGTTGGTTGCAACGTACGCTGCAGGTGTGCTGGCAATGACCACCTCGTCGCACACCATCGCTCTTGGGGGCCTTGACAACGCGGGGCCGACGATGGTGTGGGTCATCGTGCTCAGCTTTGTGTTCATAGAGTGCGCGTTCATTGTCGGTCTGTTCCTGCCAGGCGATTCGCTGCTGTTCACCGCGGGCGTCGTGCTCGCAGGCGGAGCACACTTCGTGCACGCATGGGCGCTGTCAATCGCCGCGGTCGTAGTAGCGGTCGGCGGCAACATGCTCGGCTACTGGATCGGCAGGCGCAGCGGCTCCAAGCTGGTGGGCCGGCGCGGCGGAAGGGTGCTGACCACCGCGCACCTGGAACGCGCCGAACGCTTCCTGAACAAGCACGGCTGGTGGGCGATCGTGCTGGCCCGCTGGATCCCCTGGATCCGCACACTGGCGCCGCTGATCGCTGGTGCGGCCAAGATGGACGCCAGACGGTACATGCTGACGACCGCCATCGGGGCCGCGCTGTGGGTGCCGTCGCTGGTGCTGCTCGGGTATTACGGCGCGGATCTGCTGCGGCGCTTTCACTGGGTTGAGCGAGCGCTCACCATCGCTTCGATCGCTTGCTTCGTACTCGGCACGGTCTACGGCATCTGGCGGTATCGTCAGGAGATGCGCAAGCCCGTCGAGCGAGCCGAGCCTGCTCAGGTCAGCGCCAACACCGACTGACCACCAGATCCGCTCGGTGCGCCGTCGCGGTTATCAGGTCGGCGTTGCGCTGGTCGGATCCCAGTGCACGGCGCCGCGCTTCGACCGCTGTCCGACCGAACGCCATGTGCCTGGCGATCAGCCGCCGCAACCGCTCGTCCTCCTCCGGCGCCAGGAACCACACCTCGTCGAGCAAGTCCCGCACCCGATGCCATGGCGGTTCGTCGTGTAACAGGTAGTTCCCCTCCGTCACCACCAGTGGCAGGTCCGGCGGTATCGGCACCGCGCAGGCGATCGGCTCCTCGATGTCGCGGCGGAACCGGGGGGCGTACACCGTGTCCGGTTCGGCTGCCCGTATCCGCGCCAGCAGTGCCAGGTACCCGACGACGTCGAAGGTGTCGGGCGCGCCCTTGCGATCGGTCCTGCCAAGCCGCGCCAGCTCGGATTGCGCCAGGTGGAAACCGTCCATGCCGACGACGACCGCACGGCTGCCCAGTTCACGCACCATCCGCTCGGCCAGCGTGGACTTACCGGACGCCGGCGGGCCGCATATTCCGAGCACCCGCCGCTCGCCCGGCACAGCGAGCGCCCGAGCCCGTAGCAGCAGGTGCTCGAACGCGGTCATCCGCGCGCCACGGTCAACGGCCATGACAGCGATCATCGCAGAGCGCCACCGCCACATCCCCCAGCGGTGGTCACCACCACCTCCTTCACGGTAGCGATCACGCCGCGCGCGGTGCGGTCAACGATGGCGCGCCAGCAGTGCCGCCGAGGGCCGCAGCGAACCTCTTCCTGTGAGGAAACCGAGGGCGCATACCGCAGCACCAACCAGCGGCAGCACGAAGTCGACCGCCACCAGCAGAGTCGCAGCCGTCGCAGCCGTAGAACCGACCAGTACCAGCAACACGACGGCCAGTACCGCTACGGTGAACGACAGGATCGCAATCACCCTCAGTGCGCCGTGGAGGTGGCGTGCCCTCTCCTGGTGCAGTGCACCGCCCGCGTAGCAGCGGCGCACAGCGAACAGGCAGGCCGCGATACCCAGGATGCACAGTTGGGGGATCAGGCAGGCGGTGAGCAGCACTACCCACCGTGGATCGTGTTCCGACCGGACCAGCGTGCCAAGCAGCACGGTTACCAGCGTCAGCACGATCCCGCCGAGCAGCAGGCCGGTGCCTAGCACGGCCGAGGTAACTCGCATGCTGCGTGCGAGCGCGGGTGGCACCGGCATGGTTGCCCGCGCACCACGGAATCCCCCTGCGCCCGGCATCACGAGTTGACGTGCCAGCCGCTGTCGTCACCGATGTCCGCCGTCGAAACCGGCCACGTGCCGTTTGGGAACTTACTGTTATCGTCAAGTTTCTGCACCATCGAGGCCTGCTCGCTGTTGATGATGTTGACGTAGCTGGTCAGCGCTGTGACCGCCGCTACTATCAAACCGATGACTACAGCCGCGGCAGCGGCCGCAGTCGCGACCCCACCGGGAATATCCACAATTGTGCAGCACTGCGCGATTGCGGCGATCAGCCCGATCACGAAGGTCACAACCGCAGCCGCGATCGCGACCCAGAAAGCGAGAACCGCACCCTTAAGATTTGTCAAAGAGGTGTTGGCCTGGTCAGCAATGTCCTTGATCGCATTCAAGGCCGCAGCCTGCGCTGGGACCGTCGTCTTGTAAGCCGTCGCCGCAGGACCGTGCCACTTATCGTCGGTGCGCAACTGGCCGAGGGTGAGCGTTCCCGCGAGACTGCTGATCGTCGCCGAGACACTCTTCTCCCAGGCGTCGGCAGCGTGCTGCAATGCGGACAGCGAGCCGGGCTCCGTTATGAACTGGTTGACGTTGCTCCAGAATTCGTCCAGCTTCTGCTTGAGCATGTTGAGCGCAGTCTGGATGGCGTGCACGACATCCGACAGGAAAGAGGGAACCCAGTCGAGAATCCCATTCACCCTGTCGAACAGATCCTGAGTTTTCTGCTCGATTTCGCGCAGTTTGTCATCAGCTTTCCTGATTATCGAGTCAGCGTCTGTCACCTCATTCCCCTTTACTGCTAGTTAGGGCCATGCAATATTTCGGTATTTTTCTTCTCGTTCTCCTCGTAATCGCGCGCACACTTTTCAAGTGTATGTGATATCTTGGCGAAGTTCTTCGATGCGTGATTCAGCAGCGTGACAACCTTGTCCTGGAGCTGCTCGTACGTCTGAGTGATTCCCGCCTTATCTGCGAAATACGAAAATTGTGCGGCATTCAGTTGAATTCCCCGAGCGGACGCCCCTGCCGTATCCGCCACCTCCGCAGCGCCCTCCCATTTTCTCGCATCGGAGCGAATGGCGCTCAGTGCTACATGGATTTCCTTTTGCGTCGGTGGTGCCATGTCTCCCTACCTGTTCGACGAACCGGAACTAGACCTATCATGTAAGGCCGAGCCGCCGCATGAGCCCGGCGGGACTTGCCACCAGGCGCTGCAACTCGACGATTTGCGGACTCTGCGGACCCTGCACCAGATCCCCAGGTGAGGTGCGCAGGTGCGCTTGCCGCACGGCATCGACGAGGTCGCTCTCGATCTCTGCATCGCGCACGCCCGCAGCCCACCGGTCGTCGATCGTGATGTCCTCTATCCGACCATCCCGACCGGTTGCGGTGACATGCCCCCGCCGCTGCGTACCACAGCGGCGGTGGAGGTGACCTCGGCAAGTTGCGTTTCAAACTGCTCTAGCTCTGCCGACGCCTCGTCGATCAGATTGAGGATGTTATCGATCTCGCTTAGGGGATCCCTCAGGCCAGCGCCTTCTGGTAGCTCCTGGTTGGCAACCACCTCATCGGGCTCCGCGGACTGCGCACTCTCGACATGTTCGGCGAGAGCCGACATGATGGCCGCATTCACAGCAGCTGTCACATGAGTCTGCAGCTCCCACGGTTTGACGGCTTTCCGCCAGGCTGGCACGAGCGTGACTGCAGTGATCTCACCGTCCAGGGTCACTTCCACTGTGACAAGCTGGTCGGGGTCAGTGCCCCGCGGGCCCGCTGTGTTGGCGTCGTGGTCGGCTGTGGCGTGGATTGCCCGCGATCGGACTCGTACTCCCATTCACCTTCCTCGAAGCCCCATTGCTGGTCCATCTCCGCGCCCCCTGCTCAGATTTGCTCCGCTCTGAGAGCGGAGCAACCATAGATACCTTGTCGGCTGACCACGACCGAATATAGTGACAAGGATCTCTGAGCGCTACCAAGCGTCGGTCCGCGCGTCGGTCTTGGGCGAGTTGTCGACTAAACGCCGTTACGGAGGGTCATCTGGGGTCGGGGACTTCACCGTCGGCGAGCAGGGCGGCGGCCTCCAGCGCCATCCATGCCGAGAGTTGCACCGACAAATCTCGTGCCTGTTCCTCCGGTGCGCACCACTGCTCGCCGAACACCGGGCCGGATCCCGTGATCTGGCGGTTCTCCCATGCGGCATCCGCTGCCGCGTATACCAGCCCGGCCGCGGTAGCGACAGCGTGCTGATCTGCCAGCCCCAGCGCCGCCTGCGCAAGGTAACGGACCAGGATCCCGGCGAACAACCCACCGTCACCACCTCCCTGGCCCCGGATCACCGGCCCGTAGGCGGTCGCTGTCACCATGCGCTCGGCCACCACTCCCACGGTCCGCGCCGCCCGCTGCTGCCACCGCGGCGAGGCGTCGACCTCCGCGAGTTCCACGCACGCCCCGATGTAGACACCCTGGCAATAGGTGTAGACCGCATGCTCCACCTCGCGAACCGAGCCATCGGGGTTGACGTGCATACCGTCGTAAACAACGCCGGTGCCAGGGTCGACCAGCTTCTCGGCGATCCAGTCGACAGTCGAGCGCGCTCGCTGCAGGTCGGAGCGATCACCGCGTTCCGACAGCCTGGCAAGCAAGATCGCGGCTGGGCCGTTGGCAGGCACGTTCTTGAAATCGTCGTTGACCCGCCACCAGATACCGCCGCCGCCATGGTCCGTCCAGCCTGCGCGCAACCGCCTGGTGATAGCCGCCAACCCGGCGGTCACATCGATCTCGGCATGCAGCTCGGCCCGCTCCAAGGCCAGCCCCAGCCAGGCGATGTCGTCGTAATAACCGTTCACCCACCGCCAGCCGTTGCGAAGCCGGATAGCGGTGATCACACGGCTGATGTCGCGCCTGCGATCATCGGACGGCGTGCGCCCCTGTGCGTCGAGCAGGCAGTCCAGCAGCTGCGCCTGCCACCAGTAGTCCCAGTGCAGGAACAGCCGCTCCCCGGTCGAAGGCGGCCACCCGACCACGCCGAGCCTGGTACCCGGTAGCGCGAGCAATCGCCGCAGGTGCCTGCCACATATGCCGCTTTCCGCCGCCTCCGCCCGATCCGCCCACCCAGCCATGAGCGTATTTCACCAGGCCAGCTCCAAATCGGCATGTTGGCGGATCCAGGTGTGCATCACGATGCCCGCCGCGACGCCCGCGTTGACCGACCTCGTCGAACCGAACTGGGCGATCGACACCACCAGTGCAGCGGCCTCGTGAGCCTCCGGCGTGAGGCCCGGCCCCTCCTGCCCGAAGAGCAGGATGCAATCCCGCGGCAGCTCGGTGGCCTCCAGCCGCACCGAACCTGGAGTGTTGTCGACTGCCACGACGGCCAGCCCATGCGCTACGGCGAAGTCTCGCAGCGCCAGCACATCGGGCTGGTGGTAGAGATGCTGGTAGCGGTCGGTGACCATGGCGCCGCGGCGGTTCCAGCGGCGACGACCGACGATATGCACGGCGGCCGAGGCGAAAGCGTTGGCTGTCCGGACCACCGTACCGATGTTGAGATCGTGCCCGAAGTTCTCTATGGCGACGTGAAACGGATGACGTCGGGAGTCGATATCTGCGACGACTGCTTCTCGTCGCCAGTACCGATAGTGGTCGACCACGTTGCGGCGGTCACCGCCTGCCAGCAACTCGGGGTCGTAGCGCGGGTCGTCCGGCCAGCCATCCGGCCACGGGCCAACGCCGACCGGCGCTGCCGTCCACTCGGTGGGGCCGGGGTGCTCAGCCGAACTTGGCGGTATCGACACCGGGCGAGTCGACCTCGACGTGTCTGGCATGTCGCCACCTGGTGTACGCACCGACCCAGGAAACCACCACGACCAGCATCGAGATCAGGAGGGCTGCCTCCTTGAAGCTCGACGGGTAGAACACCCCGGTGATGTAGGTGTCGATGAAACCGCCGGAGAGGTTACCGCGCCCCGACATATGACGGAAGTAGTTCTCCAGCCAGGTCAGAGGGCAGACCACCGGGTACACCAGGCTGAATATCGCCCACACGATGATCGCGGCGTGCGGCCACATGGTCCACCGCCAGCGCCAGATCAGGAAGCCTCCGAACACGATGAACGCCATCGCCGCGTAGTGCGCGGATACTACAGCCCACTCCGCGACCCGGGCGAACATCGACACCCCTCCCGATCTTGACTTCAGATCAAGAAACGGACAGCCAGGGCAGATGATTCCCGACCTTAGGTCACGATTCGGACTCGTATCCCAGGCGCGATCATTGACCGGGCGGCGGGCCGTACGGCCCTGGCTGCTGCGGGGGCTGGGGGTAGCCGGGCTGCTGCTGCGGCGGTTGGGGTGGCGGTACCCGCTGACCCTGCTGCGGGTACCCGGGCTGCTGACCGAACTGCGGCTGGGCCTGCGGCAGTTGTGCCGGGTAGCCGGACTGCTGCTGGGACGGCGGGTGCTGCCCACCCTGCCCGGCGAACGACTGGTTGAACAGGCCTGAGACCGATGGGTTGGCGCGCACCTGCGGATCGTCGACCTCGAAATACTGTGCCTTCTGGTGCCCGCCCTTCAGCATGCTGGCCGGAAACGTGTCGAACCGCGTGTTGTAAGCCTTGACGTTGCCGTTGTAGAAGCGACGGCCCGCTGCGATCCGGTCCTCGCACTCCACCAGTTGCTCGCGAAGCTGCCGATAGGCATCATTGCCCTGCAGTTGCGGGTAGTTCTCGGTGACCTGGAAGAAGTTGTTGAGCGCACCGTTGAGCGTCTGCTCGGCCTGGCTCTGCATCGCGGGGCCCTGCCCGTGCACCTGCATCGCCTGGTAGCGGGCGGAGACGACCTGCTTCACCGCCTCGGTCTCCGTGATGTTGCCGACCTGCTGCGCGATCGTCTGCACCAGGTTCTCGATCACGTCGTGGCGGCGCTGCAGCTCGACGTCGATCTGGCGCCATGACTCCTGCACGGTGTTGTCCTGCCTGGCGAAGGTGTTCTTCGCGGAAACCAGGTAGATCGCGATCAGCAGGATGATCACGACGATCACGACGAGGACGATGATGACAGCGGTCATGGTCGCAGGCTACCGGTTCGGGCCGACAACCTGCAGCGATCAGGCCAGACCGAGGTCAGCGAGGTCGAGCAGGTAACGGTAGGGCAGCCCGGCGGCCTCGATGGCCTGCTTTGCCCCCGTGTCGCGGTCAACCACCGTCGCGACGCCGATGACCTCGGCCCCAGCCTCCCGCAGCGCCGCCACCGCCGTGAGCACGCTGCCACCTGTGGTTGAGGTGTCCTCGACGGCGAGCACCGGCTGGCCCGATACTTCGATCCCCTCGATCTGGCGCTGCATACCGTGCCCTTTGGCGGCCTTGCGGACGACGAAGGCGTCCAGGACCTCCCCCACTGCCGCGGCGGCGTGCATCATCGAGACCGCGACCGGATCGGCACCCAGCGTGAGACCGCCTGCCGCGGTGTAATGCCAGTCCGCGGTGAGCTGGCGCAGCAGCCTGCCGATCAGCGGGGATGCCGCGTGGTGCAGCGTCGCCCGCCGGAGGTCGACGTAATAGTCGGCTTCTTTGCCGGAGGACAGCGTCACCCTGCCGCGCACCACGGCCAGCTCAGAGACCAGCCTGGCCAACTCCGACTTCGCATCCGCATCGACCGTCACAGGCAGGTAGCTTCTCATACGCGTATGGCTCACCCGATCGGACGGCGACCGGTAGCCCGTTCGGCAGCAGCGCGCCGGAATGACCGTCTGGCAGACTGAAGCGTTCGCCGACGGTGGCGAGCCCGGAACCGCCCCTCGTGCGGCCGGTCACGGCAAGCTGCCACCGGAGGAGGACGTGGGGGTGCCAATCGAAGCCGACCACGCGCGCACGGAACTGGTACATCGGAAAGCCGAGCAGTGGGCGAACGAGCTCATCGACCTGGGAAACCGCAATACGCTGCTGCGCTTCACGAACACGAGGAGCAGCAGCCTGAACCTGACCGAGTGCGACCCGGCCGCACGGAAGGAGTTGTTCGCGGGTAACAAAACCGCGCTGCAACGACTGTTTCCCGACCAGGACGAGCACCGTGATGCGTGTACCCGCGCCAGGAAGCTACACCGCACGATCCGTGGCATCAGCGAGGAGCAGGGGCTCGACGTCGGCAAGCTGGCCTGCGGCCTGGTGAAAGTCCCACCACCACGCATCGGCAGCGGCGCCCTGAAGCAGGGCCTGCGTGCGCCGCTGCTGCT
>JBOHEL010000006.1:0-30231 GCA_050700995.1 Sciscionella sp.
CCCCCCCCACCCGCGACCATGGCACGCGGGGCAGGCGGCGCTGACTGCCTCAGACGTAGTCCTGGTACTTCTCAAGGAATCGCACCGGCTTGGACAGGGCGTCGCGCCGGAACGGGTCGCCAAGCTCGCGAGTGGTCATGACCTCGATGACCGTGGTCTTGCCCTGGTTCATCTGAGCGTCGATCGCTTTTTTCAACGCGGGCCCGACCTCGTCCAGCTTCTCAACGACGATGCCCTCGGCACCCATGGCCTGCGCGATCCCCGCGAAGCTCTCGCTTTCCAACTCGCCGGCCACGAATCGGCGGTTGTAGAAGTCGACCTGGTTCTTCTTCTCCGCGCCCCACTGGCGGTTGTGGAACACGACGGCGGTGACCGGGATGTCATGGCGCACGGCGGTCATGATCTCGCCCATGCTCATGCCCCACGCGCCGTCACCGGCATAGGCCACGGCGGGCCGCTGCTGTGCGGCGGCCTTGGCTCCGATGACGGTCGGCAGCGCGTAGCCGCAGTTGCCGAAGCTCATCGGCGCGAGGAAGCTGCGGGGCTCTTCGAACCGCAGGTAACTGTTGGCAACGGAGTTGATGTTGCCGATGTCTGTGGAGACCATGACGTGCTCGGGCATCGCCTTCTCCAACTCGCGCAGCACCTGGCGCGGGTGCAGCCAGCTGCCTTCCTCCTGCTCCGCCTCCGCAATCATGTCGAGGCTGTAGGGGTCCCGCTCGTGGGTCCACTCGTCGAGCTCGGACTCCCACGCGTCCTTCTCGGCCTTGGTCGTGGCGGCGCGTGCCTCCCTGGTGGCGTCGCAGGCCAGGGTCCTGCCTGCCAGCCGCTCGCTCAGCGCGACCGCGGCGGCCTTGGCGTCGCCGCAGATCCCGACGGAGATCTTCTTGACGAGTCCGAGCATCTTGTGGTCGGCGTCGATCTGGATGATCTTCGCGTTCTTGGGCCAGTAGTCCATGCCGTGCTGGGGCAGCGTGCCGAACGGGCCGAGCCGGGTACCCAGCGCGACGACGACGTCGGCCTGGGAGATCAGTTTCATCGCTGCCTTGGAACCCTGGTATCCCAGCGGTCCGCACCACTGCGGGTGGCTGGCGGGGAAGGAGTCGTTGTGCAGGTAGCTGTTGACGACTGGCCCACCGAGCCGTTCGGCGAGGGCCTGGCATTCCTCGACGCCGTCGGCCATCACCACACCGCCGCCGGAGATGATCACCGGGAACTCCGCGTTAGCCAGCAGTTCGGCGGCCTCGTCGAGGGTCCGCTCCCCGCCGGGGCCGCGATCGAGACGGCTGGGGCTGGGGATCTCGGCGGTGATCTCGCCGTAGAAGTAGTCGCGCGGAATGTTCAGCTGGGTCGGCCCGATATCCGACATCGCACGGTCGAAGCAGCGGCCGGTGTACTCGGCCATCCTGGCCGGGTTGTTCACGTGTCCTTGGTACTTGGTGAACTCCTGGAACATCGGCAGCTGGTTGGCTTCCTGGAAGCCACCGAGGCCGGTGCCCATGGTGCCCGCCTCCGGCGTCACGATGACCACCGGGCTGTGGGCCCAGTACGCCGCGGCGATGGCGGTCACGCAGTTGCTGATTCCCGGGCCGTTCTGGCCGATCACAACGCCGTGGCGGCCGCTGACCCTGGCGTAGCCGTCGGCCATGTGCGCGGCACCTTGCTCGTGGACCACGGGGACGAGGCGTATGCCCGCGGGGGCGAAGATGTCCATGGCGTCCATGAACGCCGAACCCATGATGCCGAAGATGTCGACGACGTCATTGGCGACCATGGTCTCGACGAACGCTTCCGAGGGGGTCATCTTCTGCGGGCCACTGACTACCGTGCGGCCGGCGCCTCCGGTCTTCTCTGTCATGGGGTTCCTCTCCGATCAGCGGGCCGATATGAGCATTTTACGGTAAATATCGATACGTCACGTCTATGAAAATGAGATTCACAGCTATCATAAGCGGCTGCGGCGGTACGGTCAACACTGATACCGGAAACCGGTATGGACTAGTCTATTTTTCGGAACGACATCTAGTGTGGAGGCATGGTGGAGCGGATTCGTGAGGTCGGCGCGGCGGCCGAGGTGAACGGCGACACACCGGCGATACGGCTGTTCGCCCTGCTCGAGCTGATCGCGTCCAACGACCAGTTCGTCTCGTTGCAGGGCCTGGTTGAGGAGACCGGGCTGCCCAAACCAACCGTGCACCGGATGCTGCAGCAGCTCGAAGGTGCCGGACTGCTGGTGCGCCAGGGTGACGGGCGTCACTACGGCACCGGCACCCGGCTGCGGCTGCTCGCGGAGAACCTGCTGCTCAATGCCGCCCAGCACGGCGCGCGGCACGCGGTGCTGAGCCACCTTGTCGACCAGATCGGTGAGAGTTGCAACGTGACGGCGCTGTCCGGCAATGAAGTCGTTTACCTCGACAGGGTGGAGACGCCTGAGCCGCTGCGGTTCTACCTGCGGCCGGGTTCGCGAGTGCCGATCCATTCCTCGGCCAGTGGCAAGATGATCCTCTCCCAGCTCAGCCCCAGCCAGCGACGCAAGCTGCTGGCGCACGCGCCGTTGAAGCGGTACACACCCAAGACGGTGACGGATCTCGACGTGCTCGAACAGGAACTCAAGCGGGTGCGTCGCGACGGCTTCGCGCTCGACGACGAGGAGTACCTGCCAGGTCTGGTCTGCGTGGCCGTGCTGGTGCCGACGCAGACGGGCCGTTCCAACCTGTGTATCGCGGTGCAGGCACCCGTGATGCGGCTTACTCCCGACAAGGCGCTGCAGGTGCTGCCCGCCCTGCAGCGTGCAGCCGAGGCGATCAGTGAGGTCGAGACGGAAGGCGCGGCCGAATCCACTGACGGCATCGCTACCTGAGACGGCAGGCGAACGGCGAAGGCCGGGGGAATGTGGCGACATTGTTCCCCCGGCCGGTGCGTCGTGGCGCGCGTTCACGCCTCGGTCAGGCCGCTCTCCGTGACCTGACCGACGCCGTAGTGGGCATCCCGTGGCGCGGGCAGGTCCGGTCGATGCGCTGGGGTAGAGTTCGCGCGGCGCTTTCCCAATGCCACCCGCACTTGGTAGGCGATCACGATGACGGCCACGGTCACCAGGCTGAGGAAGAATTCCGCCCGGGTTTTCGGCAGGAACGCCATCGCGATGATCACCGTGGCCATCGCCGCGATGGTTGCGTAGCTCAGCCAGGGGAACAGCCACATCTTCAACGGCAATTCGGTCCCGGCACGCTCCAGCTGGCGTCGCATCTTGACCTGCGAGATGGCCACCATCAGATACACGAACAATGCGACGGCGCCGTAGGAGTTGATCAAGAATGGGAAGATCAGGTCGGGGGACACGGCCGCGAAGATCACCGATACGAAGCCGACCACGGTGCCGACGAGGATCGCGCGCCTTGGCACCCCATTACGACTGACCTTGGTGAAGGCGCGTGGTGCATCACCGTTGCGAGTCAACGCGAAGAGCATCCGGGAGGTGGTATAGAGCGAGGAGTTCAAGCACGACAGCACTGCTACCAGCACGATGGCATTCATGATCGTCTCGACTCCCGGCACCTGCAGCACGCCGAGCACGGCGGCGTAAGGGCTCACCGCGGCGTTCTTGGAGTTCCACGGCAGCACCGCGACCACCACGAACACGGATCCGATGTAGAACGCGAGTACCCGCAGGATGATGGACTTCATCGCCCGCGCGACCGCTTTGCGGGGTTCCGCGGACTCCGCCGCAGCGATCGTGACGATCTCGGCACCTGTGTAGAACGCGATGCATGGCACCACAGCGGCGAGGATCGCGCCGATGCCCACCGGGGCAAAACCACCGTGGGACACCAGATTCGTCAGGCCACCATGGGAGTGCGGCCAAGCACCGAACAGGTACAGCGCGCCGAGCGCCAGGAAGACCACGATCGCGATGACCTTGATCGAGGAGAACCAGTACTCGAACTCGCCGTATGACCGTGCCGAGATCATGTTGGTGCCGGTCAGCAGGGCCATCAGCACCAGGCAGATCACCCACAGCGGGACGTGTGGCAGCCAGAGTTGCACGATGCGCCCGCCCGCCACCGCTTCCACTGCCACCACGATGACGAAGAAGTACCAGTACATCCAGCCGACCGTGAAGCCGGCGCGGTTGCCCAGCGCCTCCCTGGCATAGACGTAGAAGGAGCCGACGGCGGGCTTGGCGACCGCCATCTCGGCCAGCATGCGCATGACAAGGACGATCAGGCAGCCCGCGATCAGGAAGGACACCACGGCGGCTGGGCCGGTCGCGTGGATGACCACGCCGCTGCCGACGAACAGGCCCGCGCCGATAACCCCACCGAGGGCGATCAGGTTCATATGGCGTCGCTTGAGGCTCTGACGCAAACCGGTGGTCTGCGTATCGCCCGAATCAGCACTCACGTCTACTCCTTCCCGCGCCGGCATCCGGCATCCACCTGATGGCAGCGCAGCGGTCACGTTGGGGGAGGTGCTGTGGCTGCGGTCACCTTACGAACTGAAGTGGCTCCGTGCCGAGTGCCAGTTTCCGGCGGTTGAAGGGGACCAGTGGGGGGTTGAGGGGTCTTCAAGACCCCCAAACCCACCACTGGTCCGCGGCGTCACGCTGGTCGGCTAGCCATTGCTTGGCGGCCGCTCGACGAGCTGCGCGAGGTAGAGCTGGGTGCCGAGGCTGTCCATCAGCTCCAGCTGCGTCTCCAGGTAGTCGATGTGGTCTTCCTCGTCGGCGAGGATATCCTCGAACAGCTTGGCCGTGGTGATATCGCTCTTGTCGCGGCACATCGCGATGCCGGGTCGCAGCCGTTCGACGACCGCGACCTCGATGGCGAGATCGGCCGTGAACTGCTCTCGCACGCTCTGCCCGATGTGCAGGGATGACAGCCGCTGGTAGTTCGGGAGGCTTTCGAGGAAGAGGATGCGATCGGTGAGGATCTCGGCGTGCCGCATCTCGTCGAGGGATTCGGCGCGGGTGTGCTCCGCGAGCTTCGTCAGGCCCCAGTTCGCCTGCATCTTGGCATGCAGGAAGTACTGGTTGATCGCGGTGAGCTCACTCGTCAGCTGCTCGTTGAGCAACGCGATCACGTCGTCGTCGCCTCGCACTGTGCACCTCCGATCGTCAGATCACGGGAACCGTACGCCCGGTCGCCGTGCACCCGCCACCGCAAGCGTGCGTCACACGGCCTCAGGCGACGCGGCGGCCCTCGGAGGTGCCTTCCTCGATCAGCATGTCGAGCTGGTCGAGGCAACTGCCGCAGCCGGTCCCGGCGGCACAGCGCTCGCTGATCTCCTCTGTGGTGCTCGCGCCGGCATCGACACAGGCTCGCACTCGTGCCTCAGTCACCGCCGCACAGATGCAGACGTACACGGCAGCCCTCCCAGCAACATCAATTAGGTAAGCCTAAGTTTATCAGCTTGACGTCGAGTTGGGAAGCGGGCTCGGTGTGCTCACGGTTCGGACGAGGCATCCAGGCGTTTGTCGGCGAGCGCAACCAGCACCGGCAATGCGCTGGCCAAGGCCCCTTGCTGGGTGTCGGAAAGTGCCGCGATATCGCGGGCGAGCCTGCCTGTGCCTTCCCTTCGGAGGCCGTCCAACGTGGCGGCGCCGTGGTCGGTGAGGGCGAGCAGGCAGGCTCGTTGATCTTCTGGATCTGGCTCGCGGCGCACCCAGTGCGCGGCTTGCAGCGCCTCGGTGAGCCGGGACATGCTTGCCGCGGTGATACCGAGCTGCGTGCCCAGATCCCCGATGCGCCGTGGGCCGCCTGCGGCGAGCGCCGTCAGCGCGGACAGTCGCGTCGGGGTGATGCCGTGGCGTGCCGCGGGCTTGCGCAGGTGGAACGCAAGCCGGTTGACGACGGTGCGCAGCTGGCCTGCCAGCTCGGCCGTGCGGTCGGCTTCCGGCGCGCGTTCCACGACGGGGCGGGGCGTCATGTGTCGGCCGCACCAAGCGTGAGGGGCACATCGCCCGCTTCGCCGTTGCCGAGCTCCACCGTGGTGCTCGCCGGGTCGTGGCCGGACGCGGTGACCGTCAGGGTGTACGAACCTGGCTCCGGTGCGGTCAGCTGATATCGCCCGTCCACGCCCAACTCGGCGCAAGCGATCTGGTTGCCCGCTGTGGTGATCAGCGTGACGGTCGCGGCAGGTGGCGGATCGCCGTTGCCGGTTTCCACCGTCCCTAGCACCGTGACCTGCCCGTTCGAGTGCGGGGGAGTGGACGTCCCGCTGCTCGCCACAGGGACGGCTGATCCCTCGGGCGTCTCGCCGGGGGGCGCGGTGTAGACGTACTTCCCGCCACGGAGCGCCGAGGCGATCGCGGCGATCAGGCAGGCGGCGATCGCGAAGCCGAAGGCGATCCCCAAACCCTCGGAGAACGGCCCGGAGATCAGGGTGGGGAAGAAACTGCGGCCGGTGAGGTATGCGGCGTGCCCTGGTGGCAGATTCGCAAGCACCTGGGGGCCGAGCAGGGTCTGGATCGGGTTGTACCCGAGCAGTGAGGCGAACAGCACCGCGACCGGTGGCAGCGCGGCGAGTCCAGCCGCGGCCGACGCTGGCACCCCTTGTGCGGTGAGCCCGCTGGTCAGGGCGTGTGGTAGCGACCTGGCCAGCCCGGTGATCATCAGTGAGAAGAAGATACCGATCGAGAGCACCATTGCCGCGTTCTGGAACGTGGTACTCATCCCGGCCCCGACGCCGCGCCGGTTGGCGGGCAGGCTGTTCATGATCCCCGCCCGGTTCGGCGCCGCGAACAGCCCCATCCCGAGGCCGTTGACCAGCAGCGCCAGCCCGAAGTCCCAGTAGTTGAAGTTGACAGGCAGGTAGAGCAGCCACACGAAGCTGCCAGCGGCGATCAGCATGCCTCCGGTGGCAAACGAGCGCGCGCCGAAACGGTCGGACAGCCACCCCGAGACCGGGCCCGCGATCAGGAACCCCACGGTGAGCGGCAGCATGTAGATACCGGCCCACAGCGGGGTCGAGGCGAAGCTGAAGCCGTGACGCGGCAACCAGATGCCCTGCAACCAGATGATCAGGATGAACATCAGCCCGCCCCGGCCGAGCGCCCCGAGGAGGCTGGCCAGGTTCCCCGCGGTGAACGCCCGGATCTTGAAAAGCCCGATCCGGAACATCGGTTCGGCGACCTTGGTCTCCACGATGCAGAAGACCACCAGTACGGCGGCGCCACCGAGGAGCGCGGCGAGCACCCCTGGCGCGCTCCAGCCCATGGTGTGACCCCGGTAGGGCTGGATGCCGTATGTGATGCCGACAAGCACCGCGATCAGGCCGACCGCGAATGTCAGGTTGCCCCACCAGTCCAACCGCGCGGGCTGCCTGATCCCGGTGTCGTGCAGCTTCCAGTATGCCCAGACGGTGCCGAACACCCCGATGGGAACGGAAACCAGAAACACCAGGTGCCACTCGACCGGCCCGAGCAGCCCGCCGAGGATCAGCCCGATGAACGATCCGGCGATCCCCGCCACCTGGTTCAGGCCCAGCCCGAGGCCACGCTGGTTGACAGGGAACGCGTCGGTGATGATCGCGTTCGAGTTCGCCATCAGCATGGCACCGCCGACACCCTGCAACACCCGCATGATGATTAGCCACATCACCCCGGCGGTGCCGTGCATCCATGTCACCGACAGCAGTACCGAAAACAGCGTGAACACCGCGAATCCGGCGTTGTACATGCGAACCCGGCCGAACATGTCTCCCAGCCGGCCGAAGCTGACCACCAGTACCGCGGTGACCACCATGTAGCCCATGATCAACCACAGCAGCAGGCCGGTGTTGCCCGGTGTCAGCGGGTTGATCCCGACCCCTCGGAAGATGTCCGGCAGCGCGATCAGCAGGATCGACATGTTGATCGTCGCCATCAGCACGCCGAGAGTGGTGTTCGACAGCACGATCCACTTGTAATGCGGGCTGGCGGTATCGGCTTGCGCCCGGGCCTGCCTGCGTTCTGCCCGGTTCGTCGCCGTCACAGCCATGAACACCACTGTCCCGTCACACGCTGGGGTAGTTACTTGTCCTACGCTAACCTTATTGGTTGGGTATCACAACGTCTTTGTGCGGGCTGGTAATGATTGGCCCGGTAGTCGGGCTTTGGGAGTGTAAGCGGCAGGTCGTGGTCCCCACCGGCGCGCAACCGCGTGGTCGTCACGGCAGGCGGATAGCCCGAGGCGACGACGGTGTAGTGCCCGACGGGTAGGGCCGGAAACCGGTAGTGGCCCTTGGCGTCGGTGCGGGTGTGCGCGATGACGGTGCCACTACCGTCGAGCACGGTGAGGGCGACTTCCGGCAGCGGCCCGACCGCTGCGGGTCCACGCACCGTGCCGCAGACCCGGCCGGTCGGGGCGCAGTCGGCAGCGATAGCGAGGTCGGCGCGGTTGACGCTGTCGGCGAGCAGCGTGACTCGGGCGGCGGTGGCCTGGTGACCCGCGGCGGTGACCGCGGCGATATAGCGGCCCTGCCTGCACTCGTCGATGCGGTAGCGGCCGTGCTCATCAGAGCGGGTGCGTGCCGCCGGGCGACCGGTGGCATCGAGCAGCACCAGTAGCGCGGTGCTGATGGGTGTGCCTTCCGGTGTCGCGATGGTGCCGGTCAACATCGCGACGCCATCGCCGGACGCGGCGACCGGCGGCAGCGCGACACCGGAGTCTTCGGTGACGGGTACCGGGCTGGTGGTGGCGCGGGCGGCGACCGCGATGTGTTGTGGCTCGGTGCCGGATTCGGGTGGTTGACCGGGGACGGCGAGCTCGCGCAGCAGGTGCTGGAGGTGGATCAGCGGCTGGATCACCGGGTCGGTGGCGCGTGCACCTGGCGCGACCGCGCCTTCGGCGAACAGTGCGGTGTCGGCGTCGGTGAGTGGCTGCACAGCGGCGGGTTGCCGCCTGCCCGGCAGGGTTTCGGTCAGCTGGGTGGCCGCGGCAGCCAGCGCGCGACACGCGGCGCCAGGACCAGCGGTGTGGCCGTCGCGACTGCGCAGCGCGATGGTCAGTTCGCGGGCGTGCGTCGCGGTGGCGGCGTAGAGCGCGAGGCGGTGGCGAGTGCGGGGCGGGCTGTTGCCCCACACGAGGGGTCGGGTCAGCGGCTTGGCGACAAGGGAGAGTTGGCGAAGCCGGTCGTCGAGGCCTCGGGTCAGTCCGTCGAGACCGGGCACCGCATCATCGGCGCCTTCCTCGTCGTCGGACTCCGCGCCAAGCCGCTGTCCGGCGGCGGTCAGCAGGTCGGCCAGCGCGGTGAGCACACTGTTCCGCGCCGCGCGCACGGTGTCGCGGGTGCCGAGCGGAACCACCACGAGCGCGACCACGAAGCCGACCGCGGCGCCGATTGCGGTCTCCTCAAGTCGCAGCACCAGCAAGCCGTTGGAGAACTCGTGCAGCACGCTGTAGAGCTGCCCGACCATGATCGTGATGAAGAAGATCATGTACCCATAGGAGATTCGAACCAGGTAGAAGCCGCAGAACATGCTGGCCACGATCGCCACCAGCACCCAGGCGGTGTGTCCGGCGGTGAGGTGGGCCAGCCAGATCGCGACCACCAGCCCGACGAGCGTGCCCGCCACCCGGTTGGCGCCCTTGATGAACGTTTCCGAGCGGGTGCCGGTGCCGGTGAACATGATGAACGCGGCGATGACCGCCCAGTAGTAGCGGGTCGCCGACAGTTCCCGGCCGATGAGGATCGCGAGCCCGCCCGCTACGGCGACCTGAATGGCTTGCCGTGTGGTCATGTCCAGCCGTGCCAGCGGGTTCCACCGTCCGCCCCTGGCGGGCACGTCGCGGGCGACCGAGGGCGAACCTGGCAGGTTGCCCATCGCCAGGCTCACAGCGGGCTCGAACTCGTCGATCTCCTCGATCTCGGGCGGCGTACCGACGGCGCGCGCCAACGCGACGAACTCAAGGACAGCCACCGAGAGGTGCCGGGCGGGCCACCAGCCGGTGAGCGCTCGGCCCTCGGCGGCTTCCGCCGCTTCGGCGAGCGCGTGGGCGGCGCGGTTCGCGGCGAGGTCGTCGCGGCGCGCCAGCCGGACAAGGATCGGTACCGCCGTAGCGGCGAGTTCCGTGTTGCTGGCGGCGAGGGCATCCGCGGACGTCGCGAGACGCTCGATCGTTTGCTGGGCGTCGATCAACCGCCGCCGCAGCGCAGGTGCCGACCAGCCTGCGGGCAGCGCACCCGGCTCCGCCGACCAACCTTCCACCATCAGCGCTACTTCGGCGAGGCGTGCCTGCCGTGCCCGCAGTACTCGGCGCGCCCGGTCGAGGTCGCGCTCGGCTCCCGCGCGTTCAAGAAGCTCGGCTCCCGCGCGCGCCACCGCCCTTGCCCTGGCGTCGAAGGCGCGCACCGTGCGGCGCAGGGTACGCGTCGGGTTGGTGCGCAACAGCGTGATCGAAAGCAGCAGCACCCACGCCGTGCCGACCGCGACCGCGGCGATCAGCGAGGGCATCATCGGCAGGGTGGCGTGCAGGAACGAGGCGAAGAAGTACCCCATCCAGCCCATGAAGCCGTAGAAGAAGAACGGCAATCCGAACCTGCGTACGAACACCGCGGCGAACATCACCGCTACGAACACGCCGAGCATCAGGTCGGTCCTGCCCGCGACGCCGACCCCTGCCAGCATTCCTACCCCGATGGCGGCGGGGAAGAACACCGCGGTGCGCACCTTCGGCCAGACGGCGGTTCCTGTCAGCGCCATCGAGCCCATCATCGCGACGATCGCACCGAGCAGCATCGCGATCAGGGTGCCCTTCGCGCCGGCGAGCGTCGCGGTCGCGAACAGGTACTCCACGCCCAGTGCGCTGGCCATACTGACGGCGCCACCGGTTGCCATGCGCAAGCGGCTCAGGCCGGGGTCCGAGGCCACCACCCGATCCCAGGGTTCCCGCCACCAGTCAAGCACCTGTCGCCACCGCTCCTGCTCCTCGAAATTAAAGAGGTATGATGCCGATAGTAGCAGGTAAGATACCGGCATTAGGGGCGCTCGATGACCTCGACCAGTCAGCAGGCACCGGCGGGCAGCGACGACCAGCGATCCGGTAACCCCCGCGATCCTGTGGATGTGATCGAGGTGGCATCCGCTGTCCTGGTCCGCAACTTCGAGTTGCTGCGGCGCCGCAGCGGCATCTACACCGACCTCGACCGCGCGGAGTACCTGCTGTTGCGCACCCTAGAGGCGATCGGGGCCGCCGATATCTGCACGCTGGCCGCCGCGCTCGGCCTGGATCCCTCGACCGCGGGTCGCCAGGTCACGGTGATGGTGGGCAAGGGCCATGTCGAACGGGCCATGGCAGCCACAGACCGGCGCCGCAGCGTGATTTCGCCGACGGCCGAAGGGCTTGAGCGGATGAACGCCGAGAGGGACCGGCGGCGGGAAAGCACAGCCGAGTTGCTCGCCGGGTGGAGCGAAGATGACCTGCGCGTGCTCGGGGAGATGTTCACCCGTTACAACCAGGCGGTCGGCGAGCACTACCTCACCGATTCTCGGGCGGACCGGCCGCCTGCGCCGGTCGCGGCCGATGCGCTGCTCACGCACGCCGCTACCCTCATGGATCACTGAGAATGGCAGGAAGAGGCGCAGTACCGAATGGATACCACCGCACTGCTGGTGATGGATGTCCAGCGTGGCATCGTCGAGCGCCACGCGGAGGACGCCAGCTACCTACGACGGCTGTCCGATGCGATCGGCGGCGCTCGTATGGCGGGAATTCCCGTGGTGTATGTGACGGTCGGCTTCCGCGCTGGGCACCCCGAAGTCAGCGATCGCAACAAGACCTTCGCCACGATCGCAGGCTCCGGCGGGTTCGTGCATTCCGACCCTGCCACGGAGATCCACCCCGCCGTCGCACCGCACTCCCGCGACATACTGGTCACCAAGCGCAGGGTGTCCGCGTTCGCTGGCAGCGACCTTGATGTCGTGTTGCGAGGGCTCGGCGCCGACACCCTGGTGCTGGCCGGGATCGCTACCAGCGGGGTGGTGCTCTCCACGGTGCGCCAAGCCGCCGACCTCGACTTCCGCCTCGTCGTGCTCGCCGATGGCTGCCTCGATGCGGATCCGGAGGTGCACCGGGTCCTCGTCGAGAAAATCTTCCCCCGGCAAGCGACGGTGCACACGGTCGCGGAGTGGACAGCACAACTGAGCTAGGTCGTGTCTCTCAATCCCGTTCCGAGCGAGCGGGGTTGCGCGTGGATGAGATCGGCGACGACAAGGCACGGCCCGGGTGCGGGTGCCCCGCAGTATCGAATGCCGGGCAAGCCATGGCCGACATTCCCATCGCGCCGCGGTGACACGTGACCTCAGGTCACGTGGCCGGACTTCCTTGTGCTCCATGACACCATTTCCGAGGCGGTCATGGTGTTGATCACGCGCTCGGCTGGGACGCCGCAGTCCTCGGCCCGCGCACATCCGTTACCCAGCCAGTCGAGTTGCCCCGGGGCGTGCGCGTCGGTGTCGACGGCGAACTCGCACCCGAGGTCGGCGGCCATCCTGAGCAGGCGGCGAGGTGGGTCCAGCCGTTCCGGGCGGGAGTTGATCTCGACGGCGACGCCGTGCTCGTGACAGGCACCCAAGACCGCTTCGGCGTCGAAGCTGGACTCCGGCCTGCCGCGGCCGACGACGAGCCTGCCGGTGCAGTGGCCGAGCACGTCGGTGTGCGGGTTGGCGACGGCCCGCAACATCCGGCGGGTCATCGCCTCGGCGGGCATCCGCAGCTTCGAGTGAACGCTGGCCACCACCACATCGAGTTGTGCCAGCAGGTACTCCTCCTGATCGAGCGAACCGTCTTCGAGGATGTCCACCTCGATGCCGGTGAGCACCCGGAACGGGGCCATCCGTGCGTTGAGTTCCGCGAGCAGTTCCAGTTGCGCTCGCAGCCGCTCCGACGACAGGCCGTTGGCGATCTTCAACCGGGGGGAGTGGTCGGTCAACGCGATCCACTCGTGGCCGAGGTCTCTGGCCGTTTCGGCCATCTCGGCGGGTGGGCTACCGCCGTCGGAGGCGTCGGAGTGCGTGTGGCAGTCACCGCGTAGCGCGGCCCGCAACCTGCGCCCTGCCTCCGGGATGCTGGGCGCCGATTGCTCCAGTCGCTGCAGGTAGACCGGTCGGCCACCGCGCGACGCCTCCTCGATCACGGTCGCGGTGGTCTTGCCGATGCCAGGCAGGTCGCGCAACGTACCGGCGCTGATCCGAGCATCGAGCTCCCCGGTGGGTAGCTCGTGCACAGTCCTGGCAGCACGGCGGAAGGCCTGCACTCGATATGTCGGAGCCGCGGCACGCTCCAGGTGGAAGGCGATTCGCTGCAGCGCCTGTACTGGTTGCATCCTCAAGGCGTATCACGCTGAGCGCCCGCGCGGCACGGTGGCGACAGCCGCGGCCGCCAGAGAGGATCGCGACCATCGGGGCGCGGGCAAGCCCAGTGAACCGGGCAGAGGCCTGCGCGAACCGGTGATCGCCTGCGACAGCGATCACGCGGTGTGCTCGCGGTCCTTTCGTCCGACGGGGCGTTCCTCGGCGAGGTGCCTGCTGCCCGCGATGTGGGCGTTGGTCAACTCGCTGGCGCGCCCCCCGTCGCCCGCTCGTAGCGCCGCGATGATGGCGGCGTGTTCGGCCGCGGATTCCCGGTGCGAGCGCACGACCTTGGGGCCCTCCGGCATGGCATGCCACAACATCCGCATCAGCGAGACGAGGACCGGGCTACCTGCCGACTGGTAGACACCGAAGTGGAAGTCACGGTTGAGCGGGCCGTATCCTGGGTCGGAATCGGCCAGCGCCTTGATCTTCGCATTGATCCGCTCGATCTCGGCGAGCTGATCCTCGGTGATGCGCTTCGCCGCCAACTCGGCCGCCAGCGATTCCAGCGCCGCACGGATCAGATAGTTCTCCTCAGTGGCATCCAGCGCCGAGTCCGCGACCGTCGCACCACGGTGCAGGTCGGCGTGGACGAGACCCTCACTCTCCAAGCGGCGCAGGGCTTCTCGCACTGGAGTTGCGCTGACATTGAGCCGCGCGGCCAGATCACGCTGGCGCAGCGGCGCCCCTGACTCCAGCTCACCGGTGACGATGAGCTCGCGAAGCATGCTGGTAACCAGCTCGGTCTTACTGGTGTACAGCGGTTGCGTCAACGCCCTCACCTGTTCCGTCGCGGATAGTCCGTACTGTAGCCAACGTGCGCCTTCTCATAACCGATCGGCCTCAAGCATTTCCGCCAGCGCGCCAAGGGTTGCGGTGCCGCTGCCGATCATTTGCACCCCAATCGGCAGTGAGCCGGGTGCGCCAACGGCCGGGACGGATATCGCAGGCAGGCCGGACACCGAGGCGAGGGCGGTGAGCGCGGCGTTCGCGGCCTCCACCGGGACCTTCCTGCCTGCACAGTCGATGAGACGCTCACCGAGCACGGCGGCCTCGACCGGGCAGCTGGCCAGCAGCAGCGCATCGACCTTGCCGAGGGTCGCCCGCAGCTCGCGCCCGATGGCCGCGCGGACCTCCAGTGCTCGCCGGTAGTCGGCATCGGTTACCTGTGTGCCCAGCCGCAGCAGGCCATGCACGTCCCGGCCGAGCGAACCCGGCGGCGGGCCGTCGCCGTGCCACCACTGCCGTGCCGACTCCGCGAGCATGATGACGTAGGAGGCTGCGGTGGCGAGTTCCGAGTGCCGCAGCGCCACCTCGGCCAGTTCGATACCGGTTGCCCGCAATCGCCGCGCAGCGTCGTCGAGCGCCGCGCCGACTTCGGGCTGTACCCGCAGGGCCCACGGGTCGGTCAGCAGCGCGACACTGCGGGGCGCCCGCGAGGCGGGGTCCGCGGCGCCGAGGGCTTCCAACGCGAGCATGCAGTCCCGCGCACTGGTCCCGAAGACGCCGAGGGTGTCCTGGGTTGGCGCCAGCGGTGCGACGCCGGTCATCGGCAGGCTGTCCGCCGCGGTCTTAATCCCGATGACCCCGCACAGGGCCGCAGGGTTGCGGACCGAGCCACCGGTGTCGGTACCCAGCGCGAGCGGTACCACCCCAGAGGCCACGGCCGCGGCCGAACCGCCGCTGGACCCTCCGGTGATCCGGGTAGCGTCGCGCGGGTTCCGGCAGCCGGGAGTCACCATGCCCCATGCCAACTCGTGCATGCGGGTCTTGCCGATCACGACCGCGCCGGCCGCGCGCAGCCGGGCGACCACCGTCGCGTCCCGCTCGGCTCGACGATGCCCGAACCCCGGGGTGCCAGAGCGCGTCCAGCAACCTGCGACGTCGATGTTGTCCTTCACCGTGACCGGGATCCCGTGCAGCGGGCCGCGGTCGGTGCCGCTCGCCAGCTCGGCGTCCGCCCTGCTGGCGTCGGCGAGTGCGCCCTCGGTGCGCAACGACACGAAGGCGCCGGAACCGTGCCGTGCGCGTTCCGCCGCGGTCAGCACCTGCCCGATCAGCTCCACACAGCTCAGCCCGTGACGCAGCTTGTCGCCCAGTTCCGCCACCTCGCCGCGGGGTGGCGTCACAGCTCCGCCTGCCGTAGTTTGGTGGCCGCCCGCTCAAGCGCGGTGGTGTCCTGCGGCGCGTCAAGGCCTAGCGCGGCGACCAGTGCGCGCCGTCGCAACTTGCCCATGCTGTTGTGTGGCAGGGATTCGGACAGGAACACCTGCTTGGGGCACTTGTAGGCAGCCAGCAGCCGCCTGCTGTGGGCGATGAGCTGTTCGGGATCTACCTCGGCTCCCTCGGCTGGCACGACCCATGCCGTGACCTGCTCGCCCCACCGCGCCGATGGCAGGCCTGCGACGGCCGCCTGCGCGACCGTGGGATGGCGTTGCAGCGCCAACTCGACCTCACGGGGGTAGACGTTCATGCCGCCGGTGATGATCAGCTCCTTGATCCGCCCCGTGATGGAGAGGTATCCGTCGCTCTCGTCGATGCGGCCGAGGTCGCCGGTGCGAAACCAGCCGCCGTCGTGGAATGCCTCGGCGGTGGCATCGGGCCGCTGCCAGTAGCCGGAGAACACCTGCGGCCCCCGCAGCAGGATCTCGCCCTCCTCTCCGACCGGCAGTTCGCCGCCGGCTTCGTCGGCGATCCGCAGCTGCACACCTGGCAGCGGTAGCCCGACCGTGCCCGGCCTGCGCGGGCCGTCGATCGGGTTGGAGACGTTCAGCCCGCTCTCGGTGCTGCCGTAGCGCTCCAGCGGTGGCATGCCCATGATGGCGGCGACCTTTCCGGCGAGTTCTTGGCTCAACGGCGCCGAACCGCTGATCGCCAATCGCAGGCCCGCCTCGGCGAGGCGCGCTGCCGCCGCCGGTGTCTCGGCCAGGCGCTGGTAGATGGCGGGTACCGCGAACAGGACCGACGCGGAGTGCGCCAGCGCCGCTTCGGTGAGTGTCCCAGGATCGAAGTTCGGCAGGATGACCGCTGCGGAACCCGCCAGCAGCGTGGCGTGCACGCCGCCGAGCCCGTGCTGGTGGCTCAGTGGGAGCGCGTGCACCAGCACGTCGTCGGTGCTCCATTGCCAGGCCAGCATCGCCGCTCTTATCGAGGAGAGCAGGTTGCCGTGTGTCAGCTGTACGCCCTTCGGGGCTCCGGTGGTTCCGGAGGTGTAGGCCAGCATGGCGATATCGCCTGGCCCCAGCGCGGTTACCGGCGCCGGATCGGCGACCGGCAGCGGCTCGTCAAGCGAAACCATGCTCACTGGCAGGTTGGCCAGCGCGGCGGCAGCTGGTCGTGCCGCGATGGCCAAGCGGGCCCCGCTGTCGGTGACGAGGTGTGTGAGCTCGTCGGCGGTGTAGGCAGGGTTGGCCAGTACCACGACTGCCCCGCTGCGCAGGATGGCGAGATATGCGGTGACCAGGGCCGGGTCGTTGTGCCCGCACAGCAGCACGCGCTCGCCAGGACGCAGCCCTTCCTTGATAAGCCAGCCTGCGGTGCGAGCGGCTGCCTCGTCCAACGTTGCGTGGGTTTGCCAGCCTCGGCGCCCCGCAGGGAAGAGCAGCGCGGGCCGGTCGGGATATCTCGCCGCTGTCGCGGAGAACGCCCCCGGCAGGCTGCCCGTGACCAGTTCGGCGATCAGGTCACCCGTCGTTGCGCTCTCCACGTTGCCTCCGTAATGCCGCGCCGGTGGGCGTTGTCGCCGAAACGCCATCACTGTGGGTCATAGACAGCTTCTGGTGACTTACAGTGCGGTTGCCGCTTCGGCCTAGATGGTCCAACCTGAAGTATGATATACCAAGTTGCATCAAGTTGCAGGTGCCTCAAGTCACCGTGGCGCCGCATCTGCCGTTGGGAGACCCGTGAAACCCGCATCCTTCGCCTACCACCGAGCGCACGATGTCCGTGGCGCCACCGAACTGCTCGCAGAACTCGGCGAGGACGCCAAGATCATCGCAGGTGGGCAGAGCCTGGTGGCCATGATGAACTTCCGGCTCGCCCGGCCGTCCGCGCTTGTCGACATCGGCAGGGTCGACGGGTTGCGCTACCTGCGCAGGGACGGCGACGCGCTACGCATCGGCGCGTTGAGCACCCATCACGCAGTCGAGGTCGCCGACTCGCCTGATGTCACCGGTCCGTTCGGGGTGCTGCCCATGGCAGCACGGTGGATCGGGCATTACCCGATCAGAACTCGCGGCACGATCGGCGGCAGCGTGGCACACGCCGACTCCACCGCCGAATGGTGTCTGCTCGCGGTGTTACTCGGGGCCGAGTTCGTGGTGCGGAGCGTCCGTGGCAGCAGGAACATCGCTGCCGAGGAGTTCTTCTTCGGCTTCCTCACCACGGCGCTGGAACCCGACGAGATGGTCGTCGAGGTGGTGTTCCCCCGCGCCGCGCCACACGCGGCGCTGGAGGAGTTCGCCCAGCGCAAGGGAGATTTCGCCATCGTGGCCGCAGCGGTGAGCCTTGACCTTGCCGGCGGTGTGTGCCGAGGCGGGCGGGTGGCGCTCGGCGGGGTGGACGCGGTACCGGTGCGGATTCCAGAAGCCGAGGCAGTTCTCGCAGGCGCGGTGCCCGGCGAGGAACTGTTCGCGGCCTGCGCCGACGCCGCAGCCTCGGCGATCGATCCCGGCAGCGACTCGCACGGCAGCGCCGACTACCGGCGCACCCTGACCAGGACGCTGATCGCCCGCGCCTGCCGCCGGGCGGTCGCGGGATGAGCGCGATCGGCGTGGACGAGAACGTCACACCGACCCTGTCTCGGCCATGGGTCGGTGCCAGCGTGGCCCGCAAGGAGGACCCGAGGTTGCTGCGCGGGCGCGGCCACTTCGTCGACGACCTGCACCGCGACGGCTTGCTGCATGCCGCGTTCGTGCGCAGCCAGCTGGCGGCGGCGAGTCTCGGGACCGTCGACCTGGACGCTGTCGGATCGGTGGCGGGCGTCGTCGCCGCGTTCACCTCGGACCAACTGGGACTCGGCGGGCTCACCGCATTACTGGAGCGCCCGGAGTTCAGCCCGACCAGCATGCCGATACTGGCTGCCGAGCGGGTCCGCTACGTCGGGGAGCCGGTGGCGATCGTGCTGGCGGCTGACCCGTACGCAGCAGAGGACGGCGCCGAACTCGCCGACGTCGACTACCGGCCTGGACAAGCGATCACCGCGATACCGGCGGCGCTGGCGGCGGACGCGCCACGCGTGCACGACGAGGTGGCCGCGAATACCTTCCTTGACATGACGCCCTTCGCCGACGACAACATCGACGAGGTCTTCGACTCGGCGGCCTGCGTGGTGCGCACGTCGATGCGCACGGGAAGGCAGCACGCGCTGCCGCTGGAGACGCGCGGTTGCCTCGCCGAGTGGATCGACAGGGACGAGCAGCTGGTGCTGCATATCTCAACCCAGGTGCCGCATCAGGTCCGCACCGCGGTGGCTCGCTGCCTCGGGCTTGCTGAGCGCCAGGTACGGGTGATCGTGCCCGACGTCGGCGGTGGCTTCGGCCTGAAATGCGTGGTTGGCAGGGAAGAGATCGCGGTGGCGGCCGCTGCGCTGCGGCTGCGCCGACCGGTGAAGTGGATCGAGGACAGGCGTGACGGGCTGACCGCGAGTTTCCATGGGCGCGAGCAGGCGTATCGGGTGCGCGCCGCTTTCGACGAGCGCGGCCACATCCTTGCCCTGGACGCCGACATCAGCTGCGACGTCGGCGCCTACTCGGCGTACCCGTTCACCAGCGGGGTGGAACCGCTGATGGCATCGACCGAGCTCCCCGGGGTGTACCGGGTCCCTCGCTATCGGGCGCGTGCCAGGGGAATCGCCACCAACAAGGCGCCAACCGCGCCGTATCGAGGGGTCAGCCGCCCGCAGATCGTGCTGGTGATGGAGCGGCTGATGGAGCGCGCGGCGCGGGAGCTGACGCTCGACCCGCTGGACATCCGGCGGCGTAACCTGATCGAGAACTTCCCCTACGTCGGCGTCAACGGCATCACTTACGACCCAGGCTCCTACCGAGAGTCGCTCGATCTCTGCGAGGCGGAACTGCGCAAGCAGGGCTGGTATGAGCGACGCGCGCGGGCCGCCGCCGACGGCCGGGTGATCGGCATCGGTTACTCCTGCTTCAACGAGCGCACCGCGTACGGCACGGAAGCCTTCGCGCAGCGCAAGATGTCCGTGGTGCCCGGCTACGACATCTCCGAGGTCCGAATGGATCCCAGCGGCACCGTCACCGTGACCAGCGGCACCTCCTCGCACGGCCAGGGCCATGAGACGACGCTCGCGCAGATCGCCGCCGACCAGCTAGGACTGCACGTCGACGCGGTCAAGGTCCGGCAGGGCGACACCGACGCCGTCGCGTACGGCTGGGGCACCTTCGGCAGCCGCTCGGCGGCCATCGGTGGTGGCGCGGTCCGGCTAGCGGCGGGAAAGCTGGCCGACAAGGTGCGCGCGATCGCCGCGCACCTGCTGGACACCGAAACGGACAACATCGAGTTGGTCGACGGCAGAGCAGCGCGCCGCGATGATCCGGCGACGGGCCTGCCGGTCGCAGAACTCGCGGAGATCTCTTACCTGCGCGCGCAGCGACTGCCCAAGGGCGTCGAGCCTGGGCTGTCCGCGCAGGCGGTGTTCGACGTCGTCAACTCCGGCGCGTTCTCCAACGCCACGCACGGCGTGGTGACGGAACTGGAGCGGGGCACCGGCGCGGTGCGGATCCTGTGTTACCTGGTGGTCGAGGACTGCGGCGTGGTGATCAACCCCAAGATCGTGGACGGTCAGGTGCGGGGTGGCGTTGCGCAGGGAATCGCGGGCGCGCTGTATGAGGAGATCCGCTACGACGAGGACGGCCAGCCGACCACCGCCAGCCTGATCGACTACCTGGTCCCTACCGCGACCGAGATCCCGGAGATCGCCATCAAGCACCTACAAACCCCCTGCGCCTTCACCGAGACCGGCGCCAAGGGTATGGGGGAGGGCGGCACGATCGGTGCTCCCTCAGCGATTCTCAACTCCGTCAACGACGCATTGCGCGGCACCGGCATCGAGCTGGACGCGGTGCCGATCAACCCGGAACTGGTGCACGAAGCCTTGGAGCGCGGCAGATGAAAGACCAGCAATTGATTACCGTCACGGTCAACGGCAACCACCACGAGCTGTTGGTGGAATCCCGCCGCACCCTTGCCGATGTACTGCGACACGACCTCGGCTACACCGGTACGCATATCGGGTGCGAGCACGGCATCTGCGGGGCATGCACAGTCCTGGTGGACGGCGCGCCCGCACGGTCCTGCCTGATGTTCGGCGTACAGGCCGACGGCGGTGCGGTGCGAACGGTGGAAGGGCTGGCCGACGGGGAGGATATGTCGGACCTGCAGCAGGCGTTCGCCGACCGGCACGGGCTGCAGTGTGGGTTCTGTACGCCGGGGTTCCTGATGCTCGCTGAGGCCTACCTCACCGAGAATCCCGGTGCGACGAAGGAGGAGATACGCGAGACGGTGGCCGCGAACCTGTGTCGCTGCACCGGATATCAGGGCATCGTGGAAGCGATCAACGATGTCGCCCGTGCCCGCAAGGCACAGGAGGCGGTGTGAGTACCGATGTCGGTGCCGCACCGGCTAGTGCGGCGGTCGAACCCAGGGGGGTGGGTTCACGGGTGCCTCGCCACGAGGATCACCGGTTGCTGAGCGGCCGGGGTCGCTTCGCCGACGATGTGGACCGGATCGGGCAGGCCCACGTTCGCATCGTGCGGGCCACCGTGGCGCACGCCGCGATCACGAAGGTTGACGCGTCCGCGGCGCTGGCGTTGCGCGGCGTGCTCGCCGTGATCACCGGCGCGGACACCGCGGGGCTGCCGCCGATACCGATCCGGATACCGAGGGGTGATGAGCCCGAGGGTTGTCTGCAGCCCGTGCTTGCCGGATCAGAGGTGCACTATGTCGGTGAACCGGTCGCCGTCGTAGTCGCCGAGGATCCTTACCTGGCCGAGGATGCCGCGGAACTGGTCAGCGTCGAGTACTCCGACCTTCCTGTCACGATCGACGCCACGGCTGCGCGACCGGTCGCCAGTATCGAGGTCGGCTACGGCGAGGTTGACGGCGCGTTCGCCGCCGCGGCTCATGTGGTCTCGGCTGAGGTGGCGGTTGGCAGGCACGCCGCGGTGCCGATGGAGCCGCGCGGGTTGGTGGCCGAGTATGAGGACGCGACGGGCTCGCTGCAGGTGTGGGGCGCGACGAAGGTGCCGGTATTCAACCGGAACGTCATCGCGTCGATGCTCGATATGCCGGCCAGCCAGGTGCACCTGCATGCGATGGACGCCGGTGGCGGGTTCGGTGCGCGCGGCGAGTTCTACCCGGAAGACCTGTTGATCCCGTGGCTGGCACAGCGGCTGCGGCGCCCGGTGAAGTGGACCGAGGACCGTGCCGAGAACCTCGTGGCGCTCAACCACTCCCGCCAGCAGCGGCACCGCATCGCCGCCGCCTTCGACGCGGACGCGGTGTTGTTGGCGCTGCGGGATGAGATAGTCCACGACAACGGTGCCTACCTGCGGACCCACGGTCTGCTGGTGCCGGAACTGACCGTCAGCATGTTGCCCGGTCCGTACCGGGTGCCCGCCTACCACGCGCGCATCGACATCGCACTCACCAACAAGACGCCGTGCGGCACGTACCGCGCGCCCGGCCGGTACGAGGGGACCTTCGCGCGGGAGCACCTCTTCGATGTGGCCGCGGACCGGATGGGCATCGACCGCGCGGAGTTACGTTACCGAAACCTGCTGACCCCGAAGGAGATCCCGCACGTGCGACCGTTGCGCGCGCTGGGCACCGATATCGTGCTGGACGCGGGCGACTACCCGGGGCTGTTGCACTGCGCGCTGCGGCGGGCTCAGCCGTGGCGCGGGGAGGCAACGAAGGCGCGCGCGCAGGGGCGCACCGTGGGGTTCGGCTTCGCGATGTTCCTTGAGAAAAGCGGGCTCGGTCCACATGAGACAGCGGACGTGATCGTCGAGCCGGATGGCGCGATCAGGGTGCACTCAGGAGGAACCTCGCTCGGGCAGGGAATCGAAACGGTGCTCGCGCAGATTGCCGCGCAGCGGCTGGATGTGCCGGACGCCAGGGTGCATGTCGTCAACGGCGACACCGACCTGCAGCCGTTCGGTCTTGGGTCATGGGCGAGCCGGTCCACCGTGCTGGCGGGCAACGCGGTAGATATGGCAGCCACCGCGGTGCTGCGGCGTGCCCGCTCGGTAGCGGCGATGATGCTCGGCGCCGAGGAATCTCTGGTGGAGTCGGTGGCTGGCAGGTTCTTCGCCGCGGGCCACCCGCAGCGGTCGGTGAGCCTTGCCGAGGTTTCCGGGGCGTGTGCTCCGGGAAGTCGGTACCTTCAGGACGGTGTGGCGCCTGGGCTGGCGGCGCGGCGGGTGTTCACCGTTGACCATATGACCTATCCCTACGGTGTCCATGTCGCGCTGGTCGAGGTTGACCGTGGCACCGGGCATGTCACGGTGCTGCGGTACTTGGTGGCGTACGAGGTCGGCAGGGCGATCAATCCGACCCTTGTCGAGGGTCAGCTCGTCGGCGGTGTCGCGCAAGGACTCGGTGGTGCTGTGTATGAGAGTTTCGAGTACGACGAGCAGGGCCAGCCGCTGGCCACCACGTTCATGGACTACCTGATGCCGACCGCGGCCGAGGTGCCACCGTGGGTGGACACGCTGGTCACCGAGGATGCGCCGAGCCCCGACAACCCGCTTGGCGTCAAGGGTGCTGGGGAGGGCGGTGTCACCGCTGCCGGGGCGACGCTGGCGAACGCGGTGCGCGACGCGCTCGGTATGGCGGGCGATATCGGCCAGTTGCCGCTGAGTCCACATCGGATCGTGGAATTGGAGCGCCGCTTGTGAAAGCCGATCGGGTGCGGGTGTCCCGCAAGTTGCTGGAGGTGTCATGAGCGATTATCGCGGAGCGCCGCTTGTGAAAGCCGATCGGGTGCGGGTGTCCCGCAAGTTGCTGGAGGTGTCATGAGGTTGACCAACGAGGTCGTACTTCCGGCCGCGCCGGAAAAGGTGTTCGCTCTGATCAACGATGTGGAGCGGGTGGCGCCGTGCATGCCGGGGGCGACGCTGGAAGGCGGGTCCGAACAGGACGGCTACCGGGGCAGGGTGAAGATCAAGGTCGGTCCGATCTCCGCCGCCTACTACGGTACCGTGCGCTTCCTCGATGTGGATGACGTCGGTCTGCGCTTGGTGCTCGATGCCAAGGGCACCGACTCGCATGGCAGCGGGAAGGCCGAGGCGAAGGTCACGGTGCGGGTCGGCCCGCACGAGCAGGGCAGTGTCCTCGGGCTTGACACCGATCTGGTGATCCGAGGCAAGGTCGCCCAGTTCGGCCGTGGCGCGATCGGTGAGGTGTCGCAGAAGTTGATGGAGCAGTTCGCACAGAACCTCAGTGGTCTGCTTTCAGGGGTGCAGCGACCTGCCCCGACGGCGACGCGTGCGAACTCCGACCAGGCGCAGCCCACTGTCGCGGCAGCGGCTGGCGAACTGGACGCGATGTCGCTGGTGGTGCTGCCGCTGCTGAAGCGGTTCGCTCCGGTTGTCGCGGGGCTGGCGGCAGGCGTGTTGGCAGGGCTGCTCGTGGGCAGGCGACGCGGCGCGGGCGGCAGGGCTGTGCTTGCCGACGAGATCGTCAGCGCCACCGTCCACATCGGATCGGAGCGCTTTCAGGTTCCGGCGCGTCGGGTGGCCCGCCTCGTGGCCAGCCGATGACCGGTGGCCTGCGCCAGGCCGAACCGGTGAGCGACGTGGCGCTGCTGCTGCTTGACCGGCCTGCGGTGCGCAATGCGATCGACCTGGCACTGGTTGAGGACCTGCGGGCGTGGTTGGCGGAACTCGCCGCGCAGGAAACGGTCAGGGCGATCGTGCTCGCTTCCGCGACGCCCGGCATGTTCTGCGCGGGGGCGGACCTGTCGGTCGCAGATAGCGAGCGCAGGCGCGTGAGTGACGAGTTGTACACGCTGTATCAGGAGATGATCACGCTCGGCACTCCGGTGATCGCCGCCGTGGACGGTGCCGCTGTCGGGGGTGGTGCGCAGTTGGCGCTGGCCGCGGATATCCGACTCGGGTCGGGTAGGGCGCGATTCCGCTTCGCCGGACCGGGGCACGGCCTCGCGGTGGGGCCGTGGGCGCTGCCGTCCACTGTGGGACGTCGTGCGCTGGAACTGGTGCTGAGTCAGCGTTTCGTGGCAGCTGAGGAAGCCGTCGCGATTGGGTTGCTCGACCGGCTGGCAGCGGATCCGCTCGCTGAGGCCACGGCGCTCGCCGATGCGGTGCGGAGTTTGGATCCAGCCGCGGTACGGCGTGCCAAGGAGCACGTGGTTAGTGGTGAGCGGCTCGTCGAGCGGTTGGCCGAGGAGAGATCCGGTAATGCCTCGGTCTTCACGGGTTCGGTCGGGGTTCCGCGCGCCTGAGAGAAACAGGGTATTGACGCCCACAGTGTGCGTTATATGATATACCAAGTTGCAACTGAGGAGGCTTTCTTGCCCTACGCCACCACGGACGACGGAGTGCGCCTCTACTACGAGCAAGCAGGCAGCGGCGACCCACTGATCTTCGTGCACGAGTTCGCGGGTGATTACCGCTCGTGGGAGCCACAACTACGGCACTTCGCACGCAGCTACCGGTGCGTGGTATACGCGGCGAGGGGATACCCGCCGTCGGACGTACCTGAGGAGCCGGAGCGCTACGGACAGTACCGAGCGGCAGACGACCTGCGGTCTGTGCTTGACGTGATCGGAGCCGAGCGGGCGCACGTCGTCGGCAACTCCATGGGGGGCTTCGCCACCCTGCACTTCGGGCTGCGCTACCCGCATCGGGCGCGATCGCTTGTGGTCGCGGGCTGTGGGTACGGCGCACACCCTGACGCCGAAGCACGTTTCCGTTCGGAGTCGGAGAAAGTGGCGATCGCTTTCGAGACGGAGGGCTCGGCAGCCATGGCGCGGTGGTACGGGATCGGGCCCGCGAGGGTCCAGTTCCAGTCGAAGGATCCTCGCGGACACGCCGAACACGTCACCGTGCTGGCAGAGCACGATGCCCTCGGCGCCGCACTGACCATGCGTGGGGTGCAGAAGGCGCGCCCGTCGCTGTACGGGCTGCGCGCGGAACTGGCCGAAATGGACGTTCCCACCCTCATCGTGGCGGGAGACGAGGACGACGGGGTGCTGGAGACCGACCTCATGCTCAAGCGCACCATTCCAAGGGCCGGATTGGTTGTTCTGCCCAAGACGGGGCATGCCACCAATCTCGAAGAGCCCCAGTTGTTCAACGCCCATGTCGAGCGGTTCCTTGCCCAGGTAGAGCACGACCGTTGGGCGCCAAGGGATCCGCGCTCGCTGAGCGCATCGACAACCGGCGCCAAGTAGCGCCATCAGCTAAGGAGAGTCCACTGTGGATCTGAAACTGGACGGGAAGATCGCGTTCGTCAGCGGCGCGAGCAAAGGTATCGGGCGGAAGACCGCAGAGCAGTTGGCCGCGGAAGGCTGCGATGTCGTCGTGGTGTCCCGCACCGAGGCCGACATCCTGCATGCGGCGGAAGAGATCGGGGCGGCGAGTGGCAGGAAGGTGCTGGGGCTCGCCGGTGACATGAGCGTCACCGCGGAGGTCGAGCGGTGCGTCAACGCCGCGATCGAGCAGTTCGGCCAGATCGACATCTTGGTGACATGCGCGGGTTCCTCACCGGGCGGGCTGCTTGAGGAGCTTACCGAGGAGCAATGGCTCGGCAGCATGCAACTGAAGTTCCTCGGATACGTGCGGACGGTGCGTGCGGTGATCGGCCACATGCGGGAGCGCGGGCACGGTTCGATCGTGCTCGTCGTTGGCAACGACGGCCTGAAGCCCTCTTACTGGGAAATGACCGCGGGAGCGGCGAATGCCGCGGACATCAACTTCGCTTCGTCCGTCGCCGAGCAGTACGGCCCCATGGGGATCCGCTGCAACACCGTGAACCCCGGTCCGGTCAACACCGACCGCTGGGCGGGGCTGGAGGATGCGTTCGCCAGGGACAAAAAGGTGAACGCGCAGCGGGCCCACGAACTGGCGCTGGAATCCCTGCCGCTCGGCCGCATCTGCGAGCCGGACGAGGTCGCCAACGTGGTGACCTTCGTGTCATCGCCGATGGCCAGTTACCTCAACGGTGCGCACATTCCGGTTGACGGTGGCCAACGCAAAGCGATCATGGACCTCTGAATTCGCACAGAGTTGGCTCACACTCTTGATATTTGGTATATCAAGTGTCATATTGGTTCCTAACTTCCGCGATCCACACCTTTCCACGAGTCCCACCACCAGTCCCGCCACGAGACGGCGATAGCGACCACGAGGCTGCCATGAGTGATGATGGCTGGAGCCTCATGCGCGCAAGCCGGCCGGATGCGGGTCCCGCGCGCGAAAACACATGGAGGCCTCCATGAAGACCGGCGATCAGATCGTGCAAGAACTGCCATGGAGATGGCGCGTGCAAGGGATGATCTTCCTGGTCGGGGGCCTCGGCTACATGTTCGACGCATGGGATGTCACGCTCAACGGCTTCCTCATCCCGCTCGTCGGCCAGGACTGGGGACTCTCGGCCGTGGAGCGAGGCTGGGTGGGAACCTCCAACCTGATCGGCATGGCGGTCGGCGCGGTCGTCTGGGGTGCGATCGCGGACACCGTGGGTCGTAAGCGCGCGTTCAGCCTGACATTGCTGATGTTCGCGGTGTTCTCGGCGCTGGGCGCGGCATCGCCGGACTTCATCACGTTCTGCATACTCCGGTTCCTGGCAGGGATGGGCCTCGGCGGTTGCATCCCGGTTGACTACGCACTGGTCGGCGAGTTCACCCCTTCTGCGGTCCGAGGGAGGGTGCTGACCACAATGGACATCTGGTGGCCGGTCGGTGCCACGGTCTGCGGCTTGGTGTCGACGGCACTACTTCCTGTGCACAACTGGCGGGTGCTGCTGCTGGTCATGGTGCTGCCCGCGCTGTTGCTGTTCTGGATCCGGCGTTCGGTGCCCGAGTCCCCCATGTACCTGATAGGCCGTGGGCGCGGCGAGGAAGCGCGAGCGGTGATCGACCGCCTGACGCGGCGTACCGGCACCGAGGTCGTGCCATGGCAACTGCCCGAGCCGCAGTCACGGCAACGGATGTCGCTGCGCGCGCTGGCCGTGCAGCTCCGCGGGTTGTGGCGGTTCAGCGTGCGAATCACGTCGGTGTCGTGGGCGCTGTTCTTGACGGTGTTCCTGCTGTATTACGGCGCGCTGACCTGGTTGCCAAGCATTCTCACCAAGCAGGGTTACGGCAATTACGTCGCCTTCATGGTCACGACACTGATGACTGCCGTCGGTGTCCTCGGCGTCGTGGTGTCGGCATGGCTTGTCGACGCCGTCGGGCGCAAGTGGGTGATCGGCATCAGCGGGCCGGTCGCGGCGTTGGCGCTGGTGTTCTTCGCGGTGCAACTGGATATCGAGTCGGCGGCGAAAGCCTGGATCGCGGTATTCGGCTTTGTCATCGAGTTGACGATCCCCGCGCTGTATGCCTTCGTTTCCGAGCTTTACCCGACTCATCTGCGTGCGAGCGGATTCGGCTGGTCCTCAACGGTTAGCCGGGTCGGGGCCGGCTTCGTGCCACTGATCTTCGGCTCGGTGCTCTGGCCCTATCTCGGGCTCCCTCTCACGTTCGTCGTGATCGGCGGTCTCCTGGTGCTCTCCTCGGTATGGATGGCGATCGCTACGCCGGAAACCAGGAACCGGACTCTGGGCAAAGTCGGTGCGGAACCTGGCACACCAGCTGACGAGGCGCAGCCGATCAGGTAGCGGCGGCTCCGGGCGGGCATAGCATGCGCGGCAGGTGGCACATAGCTGGCACCGAAAGCTGGGCAACCCAACTCCGGCCGAGGAGCAGCAGTGACCGTGCAGCGCGATTTCCGGATCGCCGCGATTCCAGCCGATGGTGTAGGCACCGAGGTTGTCGCCGCGGGGCGCGCCGTGCTCGATGCACTCGCCGCAGCGTCCCATGGTGAACTCGGGTTCGAGTGGACCGAGTTTCCATGGGGCTGCGGGTACTACGAACGCACCGGCCGGATGAAGGCCGAGGACGGGCTTGACCAGCTCAAAGACTTCGACGCCATTTACTTTGGCGCGGTCGGCTGGCACTCGGTACCCGACCACGGGCAGTGCGCTTGCGGGAAGCCTCGGGCTTGCTGCCAGCGCGAACCTCAATCCGGAGCGCCGCTTCCCGAGCATGTTCGAGCCGGTGCCCGGCTCGGCGCCGGATATCGCGGGCCGGGGTTTCGCCAACCCGCTCGGTGCGATCGGCAGCGCCGCGCTGATGCTGGAGTACCTCGAGCTGCCCGGTCAAGCACTTCTCCTGCGGCAGGCAATCGAGGCCACGACCGGAAAGGGTGTGCTCACCCCGGACGTCGGTGGGCACCGCGACCACCGATGCGGTCACCGCGAGGTTCTCGCACGCCTGGGCCGGTAGCGCTTGGGTCGCCCGAGATCAACGCTGTGACGAGTGGCACCGATGTGAGATGAAAACTCGAAAGTAGGTTAGCCTCCCCTAAGGACGTCTCGCTGGGTGACGTGTGATCGAGGAGGAGGTGTGTATGCCGCAGACACGTGGTGTGCTCTCGGCGCTGGGTGTGGTGACGCTGCTTGCGGTCGCAGGGTGTGGTGCTTCCAGCGCTTCCAGTGCGGATGCAGGGTCTGGCACCCTCACGCTGTACAACGGGCAACACGAGTCGACTACCAAGCTGCTGGTCGCCGATTTCACGAAGGCGACCGGTATCAAGGTGCAGGTCCGTTCCGGCGAGGATCCCGAGTTGGCGAACCAGATCCTGCAGGAAGGCTCCGCCTCGCCCGCCGACGCGTTCTACACCGAGAACTCACCCGCGCTCGCGCTGATGTCGGAGAAGGGCAAGCTCGCGCCCGTTGACAAGGGGACGCTCGCGCAGGTTTCGGCGAAGTACGACTCCCCGAAGGGGGACTGGGTCGGTGTCGCTGGCAGGGAAGCGGTGCTGGTGTACAACCCTGCCAAGCTGCCAGCAGGTCAGCTGCCAGCCTCGCTGATGGACGTGGGTGGTCCTTCCTGGCACGGCAAGGTCGGCATCGCGCCCTCCGGTGCGGACTTCCAAACCATCGTTGCCGCGGTGACCAAGGCCGAGGGAACCAAGAAGGCCACCGCATGGCTGCGGGGATTGAAGGCACACGCGGCGACCTACCATGGCAACACCGCGATCCTGCAAGCGGTGAACCGTGGCGACATCCCGGCTGGGATCATCTACCACTACTACTGGTTCCGCGATCAAGCTGAATCCGGCGCGAACAGCTCACATGCCAAACTGCACTACTTCGGCCACCAGGACCCCGGAGCGTTCGTCAGCGTTCAGGAGTCGGCGTACTCAGGTGGAGCAAGCACAAGGCGGAAGCGCAGCGTTTCGCGAAGTTCCTGACCAGCAAGCAAGGTCAGACCGACCTCGCGAAGAGTGACGACTTCGAGTACCCGCTGAATCCTCGGGTGTCGCCGAACCCTGCCCTGAAGCCCTTCAAGGCGTTGCAGGCACCCAATATCGGACCGGCCGATGTCGGCGACGGCACCCAGGCCGTGACGCTGCTGCGGCAGGTCGGCTTGCTGTGATGCCATGTCGGTGACCGGGGCGATCGCGGGATTCCGGGCCCACGCCAGCACCACAAGGCCGTCGGTACGGCTGGTGGTGCTGGCCGCGCTGGTCGCCCTGTTCGCGCTGCTCCCGCTGCTGTTCATGGTCGCAGAGGCGGCACAGTCCGGGGGCAGCGACATCCTCCGGCTGGTGTTCCGCGCCAGGGTCGCCGAGCTGCTCGGCAACACCCTG
>JBOHEL010000007.1:0-28127 GCA_050700995.1 Sciscionella sp.
CAACCACGTCGCGGATAGCTGCGTCCTCGCTGGCACGCAGCTCGTCGGCCGCGAGCCGCCCCTCGGCGTGTTCCGACCTCGCCGTCAGCAGATCGGGAGGTCGCAGCAGGCTCCCCACATGATCAGCTCGGAACGGTGCCTCGGTGCGGCGTGCCATGATCGGTCTCCTCCCGCCGACAGGCCAATGGGTAGCGATCAAGGACCACCTTCACACCCTCGCCGCCCGCCCGCAATGCCTCTCGGCGATGAGACCTAGCGGCGATGCACCCCGACCACCACAGCACCGCGCATCGCCGGGAGCGGTTCCGCCCCAACATCCACCGCCACGTCGGCCGCGGATGTTGTCCCAGTCGTGCGGCGTCACGCCAGCTCTTCGAGATCGCGCTCGACGGCGGCCAGTTCCTCGACACTGCCCTGCACTTTGGGGCCGGTGAACCACTTGTGGGCGGAGACGAGCCACCACAAGCCGGCACCGCCGAGCACCACGAGGAAGGCCACCGGGGTGTAGTTGAAGGTGCTCACCGTGACCGGGGAGACCTGCGGCAGCATGAACAGCACGAAGATGAACACCACCCAGGCGCTGGCGATGATGCCGATCGGTCGGCCCCAGCGGCCGAGATGCCATGGCCCCTTTTCGAAACGCTTTCCCTTGAGCACCCGCAGGAACACCGGCGTCACATAGGCGACGTAAAGCCCGACGGTCGCGATCGAGGTGACTGCCGCGTACGCGGTCTCGCTCCACAGGTAGGGCACCGACAGGATGAACGCGCCGACGACGCCGAACCACACCGAGTTCGTCGGTGTGCGTGTGCGCTTGTTGATCCGGTGCCAGATCCGCGAGCAGGGGATGGCGCCGTCGCGTGCGAAGGCGTAGATCATCCGGGAGTTCGCGGTGACCGATGCCATGCCGCAGAACAGCTGCGCGCCGATCGCGATCAGCAGCAGAAACTCGCCGGTCTTCTGGCCCGCGGCATCGATGAAGATCTGCGCGGGCGGGACCCCAGTCGAGGTGTTCACGGCGTGCCCGTAGTCCTGGATGGCGAAGGTGAGGCCGATCAGCAGAATCCAGCCCGCCACCAGCGAGACGAGGATTGAGTTCACGATGCCGCGCGGACCTGCCGTTGCCGCGCCCTTCGTCTCCTCGGTCATATGCGCCGACGCGTCGTACCCGGTCAGCGTGTACTGCGACATCAGCAGGCCAAGCAGGAAGACATACGGCACTGCACCCCAGCCCGTGCCGTTGGCGAAGTGGCCGAACACGAAGGATGCCGACTGGTGCCGTGTCGGCACGATCAGTAGCACCAGGACGATCACCAGGACGCCGAGGAGATGCCACCAGACGCTAACGTTGTTGAGGAACGCCACGATCCGCACACCGAAGGTGTTCAACAAGCCATGCACGACGAGGATGATCCCGAGCAGCAGCACGGTGTGGGGTGGCGTCGGTGAGAAGCCGGCTACCAGGTCGAGGAAGGCATTCAGGAACAGCGCGGCACCGAAGTCGATGCCCGCGGTGACGGCCACCTGGCCAACGAGGTTGAACCATCCGGTGAACCAGGACCACGCGGGTCCGTGGCTCGGTGCGAGTTTCGCCGCCCAGTAGTACAGCCCGCCCGCGGTCGGGAAGCTTGAGCAGACCTCCGCCATGCCGAGTCCGACCAGTATCACGAACACGCCGACCAACGGCCAACCCCAGATCATCGCGACCGGCCCGCCGGTGCTGAGGCCATACCCGTAGAGCGTAAGGCAACCGGAGAGAATCGAGATGATCGTGAACGACACGGCGAAGTTGGAGAACGCCGAAAGCGACCGCCTCAGCTCTTGGGCATAGCCGAGTTGGTGCAGCCGCGCATCGTCGTCGCTGAGCATCGTCGCCTGGGCGGGAGTGCGGGATTCCGTTGAGTCCATGTGGTGACTCCGAACCATTCAATGGAGTTAACCCAGTCCATTAAGCCGTGCTGAGAGTGGCCCAGCTCACCGTCATTGTCAAGTGCCTAGACGCCACTGTTTCGTCGACGGAGCGTCATGAAGCCGCCAACGTCGCTGTGTTGACGCCGAGCCGTACCAACGTGTAGCCATACTTCTAATGGATCGGTTATGATCCCTTGACACTGGCGACGAGACCCGGCGCGGAAGGTGCTCGGCGATGCGAGAACGCGAAGGCATGCTCGACCTGCCCGGGCTGCGAGAACGGGTCGACTCGGGGGCGTTGGACACCGTGCTCGTGGCGCTGACCGACATGCAGGGGCGCTTGCAGGGCAAGCGTTGTGCGGCGCGCTACTTTCTCAACGAGGTGGTGCCGCACGCGACCGAGGCCTGCAACTACCTACTCGCCTCGGATGTCGAGATGGCGACCGTCGACGGGTACGACATGACGTCGTGGGAGCGTGGCTACGGAGACTTCGTGCTGCGCCCGGATATCCAGACACTGCGGCTGGTGCCGTGGCTGGAGGGCACCGCACTCGTGCTCGCCGACGTGGAACGGGTAAGCGGCGGCCCGGTCGAGGTCTCTCCCCGGCAGGTGCTGCGCCGCCAACTCGATCGGCTCGCGGAACGCGGCTTCGAGGCGTTCGTGGGCACCGAGCTGGAGTTCATCGTCTTCGCGGACTCTTACGAGCAGGCCTGGCAGCAGGGGTACGACGGGTTGACCCCGGCCAACCAGTACAACGTCGACTACTCGATCCTTGGTACCTCCAGGGTCGAGCCGCTGATCCGGCGCATCCGCAATGCCATGGCCGGAGCCGGGATGTATGTCGAGTCGGCCAAGGGGGAGTGCAATCCGGGGCAGCAGGAGATCGCCTTTCGCTACACCGACGCGCTGGCCACATGCGACAACCACAGCATCTACAAGACCGGCGCCAAGGAGATCGCGGCACAGCAGGGCAAGAGCCTCACATTCATGGCGAAATACGACCGGCGGGAGGGTAACTCCTGCCATATCCACATCAGCCTGCGCTCTCGTGACGGCAAGCCCGTGCTCGCAGGAGTGGGCGAGCACGGTTTTTCGGCAACTATGGAGCATTTCCTCGCGGGCCAGCTGGCCTGCTTGCGAGAGTTCACCTATCTGCTGGCCCCGAACATCAACTCCTACAAGCGGTTCGTTCCTGGCAGCTTCGCGCCGACCGCCGTGGCATGGGGCACCGACAACCGCACCTGCGCGTTGCGCGTCGTGGGCCACGGCGAATCGCTGAGGGTGGAGAATCGGGTACCTGGCGGAGACGTCAACCCCTACCTCGCTGTAGCCGCGCTGATCGCCTCCGGGCTGCACGGGATCGAGCGGGAATTGCCGCTGGAGCCCGAGCTCACCGGGAATGCCTACACCTCGGGCAAGCCGACGGTACCCAGGACACTGCGGGACGCGGCAGAGCGGTTCGCCGAGAGCAAACTCGCCCGCACGGTGCTGGGGGAGCAGGTAGTCGATCATTACCTCAACGCCGCGCGAGTGGAACTCGCCGCCTTCGACGCGGCGGTGACAGACTGGGAGCGCATCCGTGGTTTCGAACGGCTCTAGGCCCCTCATCGGCATCACCACTTATTTGCGGCGTGCGCGGTTCGGGGTATGGGACACCGAAGCGTCGCTGCTGCACCGTTCGTACTCCGACGCGGTGGTGTGCGCGGGCGGCGTGCCGGTGCTGCTGCCCGCGACCGGCGACGGATACCCGGAGCTCGCCGCCACGCTGGACGGGCTGATACTTGCGGGAGGAGCCGATATCGACCCGGCCCGCTATCAGCAGCGGCCACACCCGAGCACCGGTGACCCGGCGTCTGAGCGGGACGAGTTCGAGTTCGCGCTGCTGCACGCGGCACTTGCCTTGCGGCTGCCGGTATTCGGGGTGTGCCGGGGGATGGAGGTGCTGAACGTCGCGCTCGGCGGCAGCCTGACACAGCACCTACCCGACCTCACGGGCCATGGTGATCACCAGCCTGCTCCCGGCGTTTTCGGTACCACCACGGTACGTACCCAGCCGGGGAGCCTCGCCGAGTCGATTCTCGGCCATGAGACGAAGGTCAGGTGCTACCACCACCAGGCGGTCGGTGAGCTCGCGGGAGAACTGGTCGCGACCGGCTGGGCGGCCGATGGCACCGTTGAAGCGGTGGAGCGGGCGGGTAGGCCCTTCGTGATCGGCGTGCAGTGGCACCCGGAGGAGGATACGAGTGACATTCGCCTGTTCTCAGCACTTGTCGCCGCCGCACGGCACAGGAGGGCTGCATGAGTACTTTCGAAGTGATCAACCCGGCGTCCGAGCAGGTGGTGACAAGCGTCGAGCTCACGTCCCTTGACGAGACCGACGCGGCGATCGCGCGTGCCCAGGCCGCGTTTCCCGCCTGGCGGGCGGTCGCACCCGCCGACCGCGCGCTGCTGCTACGCCGGTTCGCCCGCGCGGTAGATGCCGATGTCGAGCACCTGGCCCGACTCGAAGTCGCCAACTCCGGGCATACCATCGGCAATGCGCGCTGGGAGGCCGGCAACGTTCGGGATGTCCTGCATTACTACGCGGCGGCCCCGGAACGCTTGAGCGGCAAGCAGATCCCGGTATCCGGAGGCGTCAACATCACCTTCGCCGAGCCGCTCGGTGTCGTCGGGGTGATCGTGCCGTGGAACTTTCCGATGCCGATCGCCGGTTGGGGGTTCGCGCCCGCGCTTGCCGCGGGCAACACCGTGGTGCTGAAACCCGCCGAGTTGACACCGTTGACCGCGCTGCGGCTGGCGGAGCTGGCGCGCGACGCAGGCATCCCTCCAGGCGTGTTCCAGGTACTGCCGGGCAAGGGATCCGTTGTGGGACAAAGGTTCGTGACGCACCCAGCGGTGCGCAAGGTGCTGTTCACGGGCTCGACGCAGGTCGGCAAAGCCATCATGGCGGGCTGCGCCGAGCAGGTGAAGCGGGTGACACTTGAGCTGGGCGGCAAGAACGCGAACATCGTGTTCGCCGACGCCGACCTGCGCCACGCTGCCGCGAGCGCGCCGTACGGGGTGTTCGACAACGCGGGTCAGGACTGCTGCGCGCGATCGCGGATCCTGGTCCAGGCCTCGGTGTACGAGAAATTCATGGAGTTGCTTGAGCCTGCGGTCAAGGGCGTCGCTGTTGGCGACCCGGCAGGGGAGAGGACCGAAATGGGGCCACTGATCTCCGCCGGACACCGGAGGAAGGTGGCGTCCTACGTGCCGGACGGCGCTCCGGTGGCCTTTCGGGGTACCGCCCCCGACGGCGCTGGGTTCTGGTTCCCCCCGACCGTGCTTGCCCCGGTTTCCGCGGCTGAGCGGGCCGCGACGGAGGAGATCTTCGGCCCGGTCGTGGTCGTGGTGCCGTTCTCCGACGAGGCCGAGGCGATACGGATCGCCAACAACACCGAGTACGGTCTTTCCGGGTCGATATGGACGCGTGATGTCGGCAGGGCACTGCGTGTCGCCCGCGCGGTGGAGGCTGGGAACCTTTCGGTGAACTCCCACGCCTCGGTGCGGTACTCGACCCCGTTCGGCGGGGTCAAGCAATCGGGGCTTGGCCGTGAGCTCGGCCCCGATGCGGTCGAGGCCTTCACCGAGACCAAGAACGTGTTCATCGCGGTGCCGGACAGTTGAGGAGGGTCGCATGAGTGAGCGTTTGGCCGGCCGGGTCGCCGTGGTGACCGGGGGCGGCAGCGGGATCGGGCTGGCTTCGGTGCGCAGGCTCGTGAGTGAAGGCGCCAGGGTGGTCATCGCTGACGTCGACGTGGTCGCGGGGAAGGCCGCAGCCGGCGAGGCCGGGGCGGAGTTCGTTGCGACCGACGTCACCAGCGAGCACGAGGTCGAGCGGCTGTTCCAGTCCTGCGCGGACAATTTCGGTGCGGTCGACATCGCGTTCAACAATGCCGGGATCTCCCCGCCTGAGGACGCCTCGATCCTGACCACCGGCATCGAGGCGTGGCACAAGGTGCAGGAAGTCAACTTGACCTCGGTCTACCTCTGCTGCAAGCACGCGATCCCCCATATGCGCCGTCACGGCAGGGGCTCGATCATCAACACCGCATCGTTCGTCGCCGTGATGGGCGCTGCCACCTCGCAGATCTCCTACACCGCCTCGAAGGGTGGGGTACTGGCGATGAGCCGCGAGCTGGCGGTGCAGTTCGCGCGCGAGGGCATCCGCGTCAACGCGTTGTCTCCTGGCCCGGTGAACACTCCGCTGCTGAAGGAACTGTTCGCCAAGGACCCGGAGCGCGCCGCGCGACGACTGGTGCACGTGCCGATGGGGCGTTTCGCCGAGCCGGAGGAGATCGCTGCCGCGGTCGCGTTTCTGGCCAGCGACGACGCCTCCTTCATCACCGGATCCAACTTCTTGGTCGACGGCGGCATCTCCGGCGCGTACGTCACGCCGCTGTGAGTGCGGAGCAAGGCCGGGCGGCCGAGCGGTCCACGCTGTCGAGCGCGGGAGACGCGCTGTTCCGGCCGGTGCGGACGGGGAACGCCTTCGAGGAGACCGTCGAGCGGTTGCTGCAGTCGATCCGGCTCGGCGTTGTGGGCGCGGGGGAGCGGTTACCATCGGAGCGGGAGCTCGCGGTGCGGCTCAACGTGAGCCGGGTCACATTGCGGGAGGCGATCCGGGCGCTGCAGGAGGCTGGGTACGTCGAGTCCCGTCGCGGCCGTTACGGGGGGACCTTCGTCAACCAGGTGCTGCCGGTGCCCAAGCAGCTGCGCGCGGACGAGCTCGCACGGCAGTTGGGCGGCGCGCTGGAGGATGCGCTGACGCTGCGCGGGGTGGTGGAAGCGGGTGCCGCTGAAGTGGCGGCCGCGCGCACCTTGACCCCGGCCAACCGCAGGCAGCTGCGTAGCAGGCTGGCGGAGACCGCCGAAGCCGAACTCGGTGAGTACCGGCGAAAGGACTCCCGCCTTCATCTGACGATTGCCGAGGTCACTGCGTCGCCGTCGCTGATATCAGCGGTCGCCGATGTGCGGATGCGGCTGAACGAGCTGCTCGACTGCATCCCGTTGCTGCCGCCCAATATCGAGCACTCCAACCACCAGCACGAGCAGATAGTGACCACTATTCTGGACGGTGATCCGGAGGGCGCAAGGCAGACGATGGCGGAGCACCTGCAGGGTACGGCAGCGCTGCTGCGCGGTTTCCTGTCCTGACGTCGAGCCAAGAGGAACGGAGTGGCGGTGGACAACCAGCGGGTAGCTGTGCTGACGGACATCGGACATATCGCGGTGGAGCGGCGCGCGATACCTCGACCTGGGGAAGGCCAGGTGCTCGTCGCCGTCTCGGCGGTCAGCGTGTGCGGGTCCGACGTGCATTACTTCCAGCACGGCCGGATCGGCGACTTCATCGTCGGCGACCCGCTCGTGCTGGGACACGAGGCGTCGGGAGTCGTCGCGGCGTGTGGCCCCGGCGTCACGGAACCGGCGGTGGGCAGGCGTGTCGCGATCGAACCGCAGAGCACGTGCGGGCGGTGCGAGCAGTGTCTCCGCGGGCGTTACAACCTGTGCCGGCAGGTGCGGTTCTTCGCCACCCCGCCGGTGGATGGTGCGTTCGCCGAGTACGTGGTGGTCGACGCGATCCGGGCGCATCCGGTGCCTGACGCTCTCTCCGACGAGGCTGCCGCGTTGATCGAGCCGCTCTCGGTCGCGGTGCACGCCTGCGAGAAGGCAGGCGTGCAGCCGGGCAGCCGGGTGCTGATCAGCGGTGCGGGTCCGGTCGGCCTGCTGTGCCTGCAGGTGGCGCTCGCACGCGGCGCGACCGCCGTGACGGTCACCGACATCAACACCAGCCGCCTCGCTGTGGCGGCCCGGTTTGGTGCTGATACCACCGTGGATGCCGCGGAAGCGCCACCCTCCGGAGAGCAGCACACCCAGGTCGACGTGGTGCTGGAATGCACCGGCGTCGCTGAGGCGATCGCCGCGTCGGTACGCCGCACCGCGCCCGCGGCTACCGTTGTGCTGATCGGGATGGGAGGTGCGCTGCGGTTGCCGCTTGACCTGGTGCAGGCGCGCGAGCTGTGGTTGACGGGAATCTTCCGGTACGCGCATGCCTATCCTGCCGCGATCGCACTCGCGGCGTCGGGCAAGGTCGCACTCGACGAGCTGATCACCTCTCACCACGACCTCGACGGTGTGTCGGACGCACTGCTCGCGGCAGGCAGGGATCCTGCCGCGTTGAAGGCCGTTGTCCATCCGGGGGCCGCGGTATGAGCGGTGTGGTCGCCGGGATCGACTCATCCACCCAGTCCTGCAAGGTGGTGATCCGCGACGCCGAGGACGGGCGGCTGCTGCGGCAGGGCCGCGCCCCGCACCCAGGCGGCACGGAGGTGCATCCACGAGAGTGGCTGGTCGCCATGGACGCCGCGATCGCCGAGGCGGGTGGGCTGGCCGACGTGGACGCGGTGTCGGTGGGCGCTCAGCAGCACGGGATGGTCTGCCTGGACGAAAACGGCGAGGTGGTGCGGCCCGCGCTGCTGTGGAACGACACCCGCTCCGCCGCCGCGGCCAAGGAACTGGTGGCCGAGGCAGGTGCCGGTGAGGCGGGGCGCGTGGCCTGGGCACAGGCGGTCGGCAGCGTGCCGGTGGCATCGTTCACGGTGGCGAAGTTGCGCTGGCTCGCCGCGCACGAACCCGAGTCAGCTGCTCGTACCGCGGCGGTGGCGCTGCCGCACGACTGGCTTGGCTGGCGCCTTACCGGCGCGCCCGGTCTCGACGCACTGACAACCGATCGCAGTGACGCCAGCGGCACCGGATACTTCTCGCCTGCCGGTGGGGCCTACCGGCGCGACCTGCTGGTCACCGCGCTGGGACACGACGCTGTGCTGCCGAGGCTCGCGGGGCCGTGTGAGCCCGCCGGGCGGACCGCCGAGGGTGCGGTGATGGGGCCCGGTGCCGGGGACAATGCCGCGGCGGCGCTCGGTATGGGGGCCGAGCCCGGCGACGTGGTGGTCTCGATCGGCACTTCGGGCACGGCGTGCGCGGTCGCCGAGTCCCCGACCGCCGATGCCTCCGGAGCGGTGGCCGGGTTCGCCGACGCGACCGGCAGGTTCCTGCCGCTGGTGTGCACCCTCAACGCCGCGAGGGTGCTCGACTCGACAGCCCGGCTGCTCGGCGTGGACACTGCCGCGCTCTCGGAGTTGGCACTCTCGGCGCCCGCCGGTGCCGACGGCCTGACTGTGGTGCCCTATCTGGAAGGTGAGCGGACTCCGTCGCGTCCGGACGCGACCGGTGCGGTGCACGGCCTCACGCTCACCACTTCGACGCCATCGCATCTGGCTCGCGCCGCCGTGGAAGGCATGCTGTGCGGGCTCGCCGACGGCATCGATGCCTTGGCGGCGCAGGGCGCCAGGTGCGGCCGGGTGCTGCTGATCGGCGGCGGCGCCCGCAGCGAAGCGGTGCGCCGGATCGCCCCCGCTGTGTTCGGCCGCCCGGTGCTGGTGCCGCCAGCTGGGGAGTATGTCGCCGACGGCGCGGCACGGCAGGCGGCTTGGGTACTCACCGGAGGCGCCGAACCACCGCGTTGGCAGGCGCCCGACACCCGGACCTACCGCGCCGAGCCGACACCGCGACTACGACAGCGCTACGCCACCGCCCGCGAACACGTCGTATCCCGGCTGGTCGGCTGAGCTCAGCTCTCGATGCGATCGCCGGTCTTCGGGTGGAAGAGGTGGATTTCGCCCGCTCCGCGCAGGGCCACACGAACGGTCTGCCCGATGGTAGGTGGGGTACGGCCGTCGACCCGCACGACGAACCTCTGATTGGCATGGCCGGCGCGCACGGCGCCGTGCAGGTAGGCATCCGCGCCGAGCTCCTCGACGAGCTCAACGGCGAGGTCGAAACCCGCGTCGTTCGCGCCGACCAGCCGCAGCGCTTCCGGCCGCACTCCGAAGGTGACTTCGGAGAGCCCGTCCATGGCGGCACGCGGCAGCGGCACGATGGTCTCACCGAGTTGGGCACCGTCGCTGCCGACCGGGACGGTGTGCAGGTTCATCGCGGGCGAGCCGATGAACCCGGCCACGAAGGCGTTCGACGGCCGTTCGTAGAGTGCTCGCGGGGTGTCGCACTGCTGTAGCAGGCCATCCTTGAGTACGGCCACCCGATGCCCCATCGTCATAGCCTCGACCTGATCGTGCGTGACGTAGACCGTGGTGGTGCCCAGGCGTTGTTGCAGCGCGGCGATGTTCGCCCGCGTCTCCACCCGCAGCTTCGCGTCAAGGTTGGACAGTGGCTCGTCCATCAGGAACACCGAGGGCTGCCGCACGATCGCGCGGCCCATCGCCACCCGCTGGCGCTGCCCGCCGGAGAGCGCCTTCGGCTTGCGGTCAAGGTACTTCTCCAGATCGAGCAGCCGTGCCGCGTCCTCGACCTTTGCCCTGATCTCGCTCTTGGGCATACCACGCAACTTCAGCGCGAAACCCATGTTCTGCGCCACCGACATATGCGGATACAGCGCGTAAGACTGGAAAACCATCGCGATATCACGATCCTTGGGCGCCACCAGCGTGACGTTCCGCCCGCCGATGGCGATCTCGCCCTCGTCGACGTCCTCAAGGCCGGCCAGCATACGCAGAGCGGTGGTCTTACCCGACCCGGATGGACCCACCAGCACCAGGAACTCACCGTCGGGGACCTGTAGCTCCAGCTCATCCACCGCACGAACCGGCGGGGAGCCCGGATAGATCCTTGACGCCCGGCCGTAATGCACCTCAGCCATACGTTCCTCCTGTGCTCTGTGGTACCCCGCGCCCAGTCGAACCATCCGGTACCGGCGTCTGGAACCCTACCTCGATCATCTGACCGCGCCGATCACTTCACCGCTCCCATTGAAAGACCACGTACCAGATGGTTTTGGGCGAACCATCCGACGATCATCACCGGCAGCGAGGCGAGCAGTGCGCCCGCTGCGAGCTGTGCCCAGTACAGGCCCTCGCTGGTGATGAAGCCGACCAGGAATACCGGAACCGTGCCCGCTCGTGCCGATGTCAGGTTCACCGCGAAGAAGAACTCCGTCCAGGAGAAGATGACGCAGATCAACGCGGTGGCCGCGATGCCGGGTGCAACCACGGGCAGGATCACCGAGCGAAGCAGGCGAGGCAGCCTGGCACCGTCCACCCGACCAGCTTCGATCATCTCCTTCGGCACTTCCAGCAAGAATGAACGCATCATCCATACCGCGATCGGCAGGTTCATCGCGGTGTAGAGGATCACCAGCGCCCAGACGTTGTCGAGCAGGTTCAGATCGCGGGCGATGATGTAGAGCGGGATGATCGCGGCCACCACTGGGAGCATCTTCGTGGAGATGAAGAAGCCGAGCGCGTTGGTGGTGCCACGTACCGGTGCCAGTGAGAGTGCATAGGCTGCCGGGATCGCCATCAGCAATACGGCCAGTGTCGAGACCACGGTGATGAACGCCGAATTCGCCAGGTACGGCAGGAAGCCTCCCGACAGCACGCCGCGGAACTGGTCGAGTGTTGGCGAGAACACCACCCGAGGTGGTGAGGTGGCCGCGTCCGCCTCCTGTTTGAAGGAGGTCAGTACCAACCACAGTACCGGGAAAACAAAGATGATCGCGATGAGCCAGGTGACGGCTGTGAGCGACCAGCGACCGGCTCGACTGCCGCGCTTTTGCCGCTTGGCGGTGGGTGCCGAGCGGTTCGGTACCGGTTGAGTTGCCGTGGGAGCGGCTGGGGCAGCCATATCAGGACTCCTTCCCGCTCATCGCGAAACTGCGGAACATCAGGCGAAGGGCGCCGGTGGCGACGATCAGCGTCAGTATCACCACGACAACACCCATCGCAGCCGCCTGGCCGACATCGAAACCCTGGAAGGCGCGCTGGTAGATGTAGAAGGGCAGGTTGGCGCTCGCCGTTCCAGGGCCGCCCTGGGTCATCAGGTAGATCGCGTCGAAGCTGTTGACGATGTAGATCGCGCCAAGCAGCACCGCCAGCTGCAGGTACCGGCTCAGTTGTGGCAGCGTGATCGAGGCGAACGTGCGCCAACGCCCCGCGCCGTCCATCTGCGCGGCTTCGAGAACTTCTTTCGACTGTGATTGCAGCCCCGCGAGAATCAGCAGCATCATGAATGGTGTCCACTGCCAGATGATCTCCGCCATCACCGAACCGAGTGGGAAGGAGGACAGCCATTCGATATGCCCGCCCCCGAACGGCCGCAGCACGAAGTTCAGCAACCCGTAGGTGGGATCGAACATCGTGGTCTTCCACAACAGCGCACCGGCTGCGGGCATGATGAGGAACGGCGTGATCAACAATGTGCGGACAACGCCGCGGCCGGTGAAACTCCGGTCCAGCAGCAATGCGAGGCCGAGGCCGAGCAGCATGGCGATGAAAACGCACACCACCGTCAGTACCACGGTGTTGAGCAGCGCGCCGCGAAACTGGCTGTCGGTGAACACCTGCGCGTAGTTCGAGAGCCCTACGAAGTGCTGGGAACCGGGCCTCACCAGGTTCCAGGACTGCAATGAATAGAAGATGGTGAAAAGGAACGGCACCTGTGTGACCACAATGGTGAAGATCAGTGCGGGCAGCAGCGGGATCCTGCGCACCCATCCCGTGCTGGGCTCTCGTTTTTTGGCTTTCTTGCCGGTGGACGCTTGGGCGGACGTCGACCGTAGTGTCACGGTTGTCATCGCTGCTCCCGGTAGCTGTCGCCGACGACCTTGGCGTACTGCTGTGACTGCCGCAGCGCCTCGCCGACCGTGATCTGGCCCGCGATCGCCGCTGAGATCTGCTGGCTGACCCTGGTGCCGAGATCCTGGAACTCGGGAATGCCGACGAACTGGATGCCGTAATACGGCACCGGTCGGGTCATGGTGTTGCGCTGCTCCGCCGAGTCGATGCCGTGCAACGTCGGTCCCGCGTACGCGGTGGCGGCTTTCGCGTATTGCGGAATTTGGTAGGTGGAAAGCCTGCTGCCGGGCGGCACCCGGTTCCATCCCAGGGTCTTGCCGACCAGTTTCATGTAGCGCTTATTCGTCATCCAGGCCATGAAGTCCCATGCCGCCTGCTTGTTGGGGGACGATTTGGGTATGCCGAGCGACCAGGTGTAGAGCCAGCCGCTTGCCTTCGTCTTCTCCACCGGTGCCGGTGCGTAGCCGTTCTTGCCGCTGACCTTGCTGCTTGTCGGGTCCTCGGTGGTGCTGGTCATGGACGTCGCGTCATACCACATCGCGGCCTGGCCCTGGGAGTAGCGGGTGGCGCATTCCGAGAAGCCCGCACTGGCGGCCCCGACCTCGCCATGCTGCCGGATGAGGTTGACATAGAAGCGGGTGGCGCGCTCGAATGCGGGGGAGGTGAGCTCGGGATGCCAGTTCATGTCGAACCAACGGCCGCCGAAGGTGTTCACTATGGTGTCAAGCGGCGCGAGGTTCTCCCCCCAGCCAGGGTCACCGCGCAAGCAGATGCCGGAGATTCCATGCTGGGGATCGTCCAGCTTCGCCGCGAGAGCCTCGACTTGCTGCCATGTCGGGTGCGCTGGCATCGCGAGGCCGGCTTTGGCGAAAAGATCCTTGCGGTAGACGAGGAATGAGGACTCGCCGTAGAACGGCACAGAGTACATCGATCCCTTGTAGGACAGCGACTTGCGGATACTGGGAATGAAGTCGTTCTGATCGTAGCCCGGTGTCGCCTTGATGTAGGGCTCCAGGTTTGTCAGCCAGCCGTTGGCCGCCCACTGCGGGGTCTCGTAGTTGCTGATCATGGCGACGTCGAACTCACTGCTGCCGGTCGCCACCGAGGCGGTGATCTTCGCGCGAGCCTCGTTCTCCGGTAACTGCACGAACTTCAGGTTGATGCCGGGATGCGACGCCTCGAACCGGCTGGAGAGCTTGACCGCGTCCTGCATCTGGGAGTTCGACACGATTGCGATCACCAGGGTGTGGCCGCTGCCGCCGAGCGCCCCGGCTCCCGCGCATCCCGACAGTGCCAGCAGCGCGACCATGAGCGGTACCAGCAACCTGGTAGTTCGCCTGCGCATCGCTCAGCCCTCTCCATTCTGCCGAGGCAGTACCTGCACCTTGAGTCCGGCGCCTGATCGCATCAGTTCGAGCGCATCGGGAAACTCGTCAAGTGGCAGCGCGTGCGTCAGCAGCGGCTCGGTATCCACGGCGCCGTCGGCGAGCAGGTCGAGCGCGGTGCCGAAACTGTGCAGTACGGCCATCGAACCGAGCACGGTCATCTCGTCGTTGTAGATCCGGAACGGCGAGAGTTTCACCCTTGCCTCGGCGGGTGCCACACCGAAGATCAGTAGTCTGCCGCCCCGGCGCAGCGCGTCGAACGCCGACTCGATCGCCGCGCTCGCACCGGTGCAGTCCACCGCGGCGTCGAAGGTCTCACCGTCGAGTTCGGATATATCGGCTGAAGTGGCGCCGGCCCCGAGTCGGCTGGCACGAGGTAGCCGCGCGGCGTTACGGTCCACCACCGTGACCTCAGCGCCGCCGCGTTGCAGCAACTGCTGCATCAGCAGACCCATCGTGCCCGCGCCTGCTATCAGGAAGCGCTCACCTGCCGTGACGCCGATACGGGCAACGCCATGCACCGCGCAGGATATCGGCTCAACCAGTGCACCCTGCTGCCAGCTCAGCGCGTCCGGCATCCGGTAGCAGTTCGCGGCCGGTACCGCGACGTACTCGGCGAAGGCGCCGTCGACGGTGTCCCCGGTCGCGCCCCAGTTCTCGCACAGGTTCCCGTGCCCGGCATGACACGGGCCGCAGTAACCGCAGAAAAGGGACGGATCGACGGCGACTCGGTCGCCCACCTGCCAGCCCCCTCGGACCTGCGCGCCCATCTCCACGATGCGACCGCTGAACTCGTGACCGGGAATGATGGGGTACGGCGTTGGCGGGAACTCGCCTTGCGCGATGTGCAGATCGGTGCCGCAGATTCCGCAGGCACCGACCTCGACGATCACTTCCGCGGTGGCGGGTGACGGATCTGGTACCTCGCCGACCCGCACCTTGCCCGGTTCGTCAATGACTGCCGCTCGCATCTTGTGCCGCCTCAACTATTCGCTCATGTGAGCGCCATGTTCGGTGTGATCCGTAGGCTTTCGTGTAGTTATTGAAGCCACGCGGTCGCTTACCGTCAATGTCTGACGCAGAATTGTGCTATTATCTGCTCATATGAGCGCACATGAGGACGAGTCGAAGCTGGCCGCCATGGGCCCGTCGCAAGCGGTGCTCGCGGCCTCCGTCGCGCACCGCTTCCACGTCGAGGGGCGCAGCAAGATACAGATCGCCGAGGAGTTCGGGGTGAGCCGGTTCAAGGTGGCCCGGCTGTTGGAGTCGGCCCGTGCGCAGGGGCTGGTCCGGATCGAGATTTCCGGGCCAGGCCCGCTCGACGTGGGATTGTCCGACGAGCTGCGTTCGGCGTACGGGCTGCGCTCGGCGCTGGTGCTCGCCGAGGACGGGACGTCGGCCCGCAGCGGCGATCTTGAACTGCGTGACCGCCTGGGCACGGCGGCCGCCGACCTGCTCACCGAGATCGTCCGGCCACACGACGTGCTCGGGCTAGCCTGGGGCCGCACCGTCAACGTGATGACCGAGGCGTTGCACCGCCTCCCGAAGTGCTCGGTCGTGCAGCTGTGCGGGGTGTACTCCAGGATGAACATGCGGGACAGTTCGGTGGACACGGTGCGCAAGGTGGCCGCGATCTCCGGAGGGGCGGCATATCCGATCTACGCGCCGCTGGTGATGCCTGATCGGCGGACCGCCGACACGCTGCGCCGCCAGCCCGGTATCAGCGAGAGCTTCGAGCAGTTCGACAGCGTGACCAAGGCGGTCGTAGCCATCGGTGCCTGGCAGCCCGGCCAGTCGACGGTGTACGACGTGCTTGACGAGCGTGAACGCAAGGCGCTCGCTGCCACAGGCGTCGCCGCCGAACTCTCGGCGCATCTTTTCGACGTCGATGGCCGGGTTCTTGCCACCGGCCTTTCCCATCATGTGCTGGCGATCGGGACCGATCAACTGCGGCGGATTCCCGAGGTGATCGCGCTCGCTGGTGGGCGCGCGAAGGCCGCTGCCATCGACGCGGTGCTGCGCTCCGGCGTGGTCACAACGGTGATCACAGATATCGACGCGGCCGGGCTGTTGCTCGCATCGGCGAACCGGAACCCGCTGTCGCACCGGGCGCTTGAGCGCACGGCCCCGTGAGCACAGCACCTCTCATCGCGCGGTCCAGGCTGTGGTGAAACGGGCCTCCCCCCAAGTTGATGCGAAACACATCGCTTTGCACCGTTGTCAGTGACACTGGTGTCTATCACGAGGACTATCACGATTCGCCTCGACGATGCCGACCACATCGCGTTACGCAGGCAGGCCGAGTGGCTTCGGTTACGGCCGGGCACGCTGGCGCGAATGCTGGTGCCAGCCTGGCTCGACGAGAACGCTCGCGGTCAGGGACATTCGGATGCCCAGGCCGCACTCGACCGGCTGGTGCGCCGATCCCACCGGCTGCGCTCGACCGGCGCGGTGGGCCCGGTACGCGACGCCGGTGAGGACCCGTTCTGGCAACTAGTGTAGTGGTTTGTACTACAGTGTGTGAGTCGACTGGAGTAGGCGCGCCGCCTACGTGCGTACACGGCACGCCGTCGACCCGGGTTGGGCCAGCGAGGCGGCGCACGATGAGCACGCCGTTTGGCTCGTGCCTGATTCCGCTAGCCGGTCAGGCCACACAGTGCGGGTGATCGGGCACTCGGTCTGCGCGGCACGGTGCGCACGGTCGTCCTCGTTGACGCTGAGGTCGATTCGGCCGAGCGGCCAGACGGGGACTGGTGGGGTAGCAACGCCTGGTTGGCGAACCAACGGGACCGACGCATCTACGGGGAGCCGGAATCATGAGCAACATTGATGGCCTGCCTGCCGAGGAAGGCTCGGCGGCAGAAAGCTACGATATGCCCGATCAGTTGCCAGCGCATGTCACGGTGAGTCGGCCGAACCTGGGCCGAGGGACCGTGGTGTCGGTGCGGCTGTCGGCCGAGGAACATGGACGGCTGCAGCGGGCCGCCGAGGATGCGAACCTGCCGGTGTCCACGCTGATCCGGATCTGGGCGCTCGACCGGCTGCGCGCTGAGCGCGAGGGCACTGGTGGCACGGTCGCCGAGCGGCTCGCACGCCTGGAGCGCGAGGTCTTCCAGCGAACCGCATAACCCCTTACGGTGGGCCGCTGGATCAGCGCGGTGCGATAGGCAGGCGCGGCGTTCCCGATGTGGGGACGCTGCGATAGTCGGCGAAGTTGACCCTGCGGGTGCGCCGCCGGTACTGGCTGACCGTGCCGGGCCAGTTTCCGGTGATCCGACCGGTAGCGTCGCGGTACCAACTCGAACAGCCGGTCCAGACAGACCTGCCGAGCCTGCGCTGCAGCGCCGTGTCGTAGCGCTCGGCGCTGCCTGTCGTGACTTCGAAGGCTCGGCCGGGCCGCCGCGCGAGCGACCGCACGATCTGGGTGATGTAGCGTGCCTGGCTCTCCAGCATATGGATGATCGAACCGACACCGAGGTTGGTGTTCGGCCCGTACATGATGAACATGTTGGGGAAGCCGGGGACAGCCATACCGAGGTAGGCACTGGCGCCCTCACCCCATACGTCGGCCAGCCGCCTGCCGTCGATACCGCGAACCGAGATCGGCGCGAGGAACTCCGCCGCCTTGAAACCGGTGCCGTAGATGATGGTGTCGACCTCGTGAACCGCACCGTCGCTGGTGCGCACACCTTCCGGGACGATCTCGCTGATGCGCTCGGTCACCAGGTCCACGGCCGCGTGCGCGAGTGCGGGGTAGTAGTCGTTGGAGAACAGACCGCGTTTGCATCCTGGCGCGTAGTTCGGCGTGAGTTTGGCGCGCAACGCTGGGTCGGAAACCTGCTTGTTGAGGTGGCGCGTGGCGATCCAGGCGACGGCGGGACGGATCGGCGGGAGGTCCACCAAGCCGAGCGCCAGCACTTCGCACAGGCCCCAGACGGCGAACCGCTCGGCGAGCCGGGTGATCGGCAGTCGGCGGAACATCGTGTGATGCCACGGTTTGTACCGCACATCGGGTTTCGGCAGCACCCAAGGCGCTGAGCGCTGGAACACCGTCAGCCGCGCGACGTTCGGCTGGATCTCCGGCACGAACTGGATGGCACTCGCCCCTGTCCCGACGACCGCCACCCGCTTGCCGGTGAGGTCCTGCTCATGGTCCCAGCGCGCGGAATGGAAGGCCGTGCCGCGAAACGAGTCCAGTCCAGGGATTGTGGGCATCGCGGGCCGGGACAGTTGTCCGACGGCGGGCACCAGCAGGTCGGCGGTGACCTCCACGCCGGTGCTGGTTTCGACACGCCACCGCCCGGTTGCCTCCTCGAAGGTGGCCGCGGTGACCTCGGTACCGAAGCGGATGTGATGGTAGAGGCCGTGGTGCGCGGCTACCCGCCTCATGTAGGCGTGGATATCGGCGCGGTGCGAGAACCGCCTCGGCCAGGCGGGATTGGGCTGATGCGAGAACGAGTAGTACGGGGAGGGGATGTCGCAGCCCGCACCGGGATAGGTGTTCTCTCGCCAAACCCCGCCAAGGTCGCTCGCCTTCTCCAGGATGGTGAAGTTCGTGAATCCCGCTCGACGCAGTTCGAGCGCCATGCCCAACCCGCCGAAGCCCGCGCCGATGATCACCACGGCGGGCGGCCGCTGGTGAGGGGTGTTGTGAGGCGTCATGGCGGTCCCCCAATAGTCGGCGTGTTTCCGGGGAATGACGATAAGCCTGCGCGCGCCAGGCGCCCACCAGCGCTCCCCATGCCCGAGCCGTGGCTCGGCGCCGCTCATCACAGCGGCCGGTTCCCCCTCGCGTGCCGCGCGGAACGGCGCGATCCTGGTGCGCAGCGCAGCGGGCGGATCCGTGCCACGCACGATGGTCGTGATGCGCTGCGTCGACAACAGGTCCGTCAGATTCATGGGGGCTCCTCGGCTCTTGTTGCGCAGAGTCCGAGCCGCCACGCGAGCTCGCCGCTGGTAGGCACGATCACCGCATCGGCATCGGCATCCTCGGCGTCGGCGAGGTCAAGTACCTCGCCGAGCATCGGTTCCACGCCGATACTGCGGTAAGCGGCTGCCTCCGGGAAGCCGCCGAGGTTGCGCCACAATGCCATCGAGGCTGGAAACCCGGGCCTGACATAGACCCGAAACGTCAACCGGTCGGTCCCGTCGATGACCATCGGCCGCCGCCAGCGCCGGGACCAGGCGTCTCCGTGATCGGGCTCGCCGCGCACCGTAGGTAGGCATTCCTCGATGCCGCCCGCGTCGACGAAGGCATCACCGGGCCGCACCGCGTCGCGACGCGGTTCCTCGCGCCGCCACAACCATTCCCGGTCACCCGCGCGCAACGATGTCCACCTGCCAGCGTGTCGCGGGTCCGTGCGCGCGGCCAGCGGAACCGGACGCCGGTACCACTCACCATTCGGTGAACGCACCGTCGGACCGTCGCCAGACGGGACCAGCGATGGCCGATCTCCGCCGCGCGGCATACCGCGGCCTCGTCGATATCCACGCCGAGGCTGGGCGCCGTGGAGGGGACGGCGGGTCCCTCGACGAAGTTGAACGGAGCAGGGTCGAGCAGGTAGTCGGTGAGATCCCCTTGCCGGTTGTAGTGGATACCACGACCCTGCCCCTGGATGAGGAAGTTGGGTGGTGAACGCGATCTGGAGGCCGGCCGCAAGTGCGATCGGGCCGAGCGGGCAAATGTGGTGCGAGGGCCACGTCGTAGGTCTCGGCCATCGCCGCGATACGCCGCACCTCGGAGATGCCTCCCGCGTGCGACCGATCGGGTTGCGCGACCGCGATTCCGGTCGGCAGCACATCGCGGAAATCCCAGCGCGAATACAGCCGCTCACCGACGGCCAGCGGTACCGGGGCCCCGCACCTCGGCAAGGTTGTCCAGGAAGGCCTGTGTCGGCTGGGCCTGGCTCTGCCAGCGCAAGAGGTCGGCGTCGAGCAGGCTCCATGCGGTTCGCGGCCGGACGAACGTGCCGCGCTTCGGGCGCGGGTCGACCAGTACCTTGGCGCCGAGAACGATCCTGACTACCTTGGCCCAGGACTCGGCATGACGAGTACCGAATCACAGACACCGTTCACCATGTGGGCGATGGTGGCTGCACCGTTGATGATCGGCAGCGATATCAGGTCGCTGTCGCGGCCCACGCTCTCGATGTTGAGTAACCGCGACGTGATAGCCGTCGACCAGGACAGGTTGGGCGCGCAGGGCACCGCTGTCGCAACCGAAGGCAACGGACAGGTGTGGGTCAAGCCGCTTGCCAATGGCGAGAAGGTGGTGGCGCTGCTCAACAGGGGCGCCATGCCACTCACCGTAGGCATGCACGCGCGTTCGGTCGGGCTTGGCCACGCCGCGCGTTACGACCTGCAGAACCTGTGGCAGCACAGCACAACCGAGACCGCGGGCAGGATCGCTTCGGTTGTGCCTGCCCATGGCGCCTTGCTGTATCGGGTGTCGGAGGCGAGTGGACATCAGGTACCGCCGTCCGTCGTCTTGCAGGCGCCCTCGATCACCGCGCCGTACCCCGGTTCGGATCTCCGCCTGGCGATTCCAGGTAAGGCGTTCCGGGTGTCGACCTCGCTGGCGAACGACGGCAGGACACCGCTGCTGCATGCGTCGCCGGCACTCAGCGCGCCGACCGGATGGCAAATCCAGCCGAGTGCGACGATGACGCCGGGTACCGTGCCGAGGTCGCGACCGGCGGTCGCGACCTGGACGGTGACGCCGCCTGCCGGAGCGCTGCCAGGTAAGGATTCGCTGTCGGTGACCGCGCGATACACCTGGGGCACCGGGCGTACCGCCACCGCGACGACTGGAGCCGTGGCCCAGGTACCGGCAACCCCATCGGCAGGTCAGGTGTACCTCAGCGACCAGAGTTGGTTGGACGGGAGCAGCGGCTACCTGGTGCCGAGGTTGGATCAGGAGGTCGGCGGTGGGCCGATCGTCATGCTGGGCCACAGAATGGCAAGGGCATCGGAACCGCGTCGCCATCGCGGATCCAGTACTACCTTGGCGGTGACTGCACTCGACTGACCGCGACCGTCGGGATCGACGATGCGGTCGACTTCGACCCGCAGGGTGGTACCGCGGTGTCCGCGGTGAAGGGGTGAGGGTCCACACCGGCCCAGCGGACCCTGCGGTCACCGTGGTGCCTGCAGGTGCGTGGGTGCGTGCGGTGCCGAGCGCGCGCCGTTCGCTCCGCTGAGTGTGTCTTCGCGTGCGAAACGGCGACGCATGTCCCACAGGAAATAGGTCTTCGGGAGTTCACGGACGGTTGTGGGCAGCATCGGGTAGACAGCATTGACCGTACGAGTGAACCTCTCGAACCGCTGCTGCCTGCGCTCGTCCCAGCGGATTCCGTAGGCCTGTCGCAGCCGTTCCGGCAGCAGGCCCGCGGTCACGAACCGGTTCACCGGCATGCCGGCGCGCAAGGGCAGGGGCAGGGATGTCGGGTGCAGCAGGTCGTGACACACCCCGCGCGCGTGATCGGTCACCTCGACGGTGGCGACCATGTGATCCCAGTAATCGCGGAATGCGGCGCGGTCGGCGGGCCACATCTCGTCGCGCACCTGCAGTGCGGTACCGAGCACGCGGTACTGTTGATACGCCGCCTCGGCGGCATCCTCGTCGAGCGGGCCGACCCACTGTCGGTAGAGCATGGCACTGGTGTCGTAGAGCGTGGCTGCCACCCAGAGCTGCAACTCCGGGTCCAGCGCGGCGTATCCGGGGCCTGTGACCTTCCGGTGGATGGCGCTGACGAGCCTGCTGATCTCTCGCCTCTCTTGCTGAGTACCGAAGGTGACACAGTAGATGTAGCTCAGCGTGGTGCGCAGCCGGTCGACGGCACGGTTGGCGAAATCGCTGTGGTCGGCGACGCCTCGGCCGACACTAGGGTGCGCGATCTGCAACAGGATCGCGCGGGCGCCCCCGGCGAGCAGCGCACCCTCCCTGACGATCGTGGCCATCGCGTCGGTATCGCTCGGCACCTTATTGTCCACCTGCCAACAGTACGTACTGAACGTGCTCATGGGCAAGGCGCTCGATCCCGCTGCGCCCCGTCACAGGAAGCGCGCCGTCATTGGTCGGCGCAAGCCACATCTGCTTGTTGCGCTCCACGACATCGAGCCACCTCTCGACACTGATCGCGATTGGCTGGTCCATAGTGGTTCGTGGCAGGTCCTCAGTGCCAGCGCGGGGACCGTCACCATCTGGCGCGGGCCGGTGGTGGGCCGTCATGGGTGTCCTAGCTACGATCTTCCGCAGTGGAACGCGTTCGACGGTGCGAGCCGGGCGTCAGCGCTTTCGCCACGATTGCGGTCTCAGAAGGTGGAGGAGGTTGACCGTGCTGCCCAGCAGGGCGTTTTCAGGCGGCCGGGCGCCGCACTCGCTGCTGATCCACGAACGGTGTGGCAGGAGCCCCGCACGGACGGTCAAGCAATCGGTGTCACAGTGAATTCGCTACCGGGCGTGCGCGCCCGCCGGATAATGAGGTAACCATGCACGTGCCGTGTCTTGGCAGGTCGCGCCGCCGCGCGTTCATGCTCGCCGTGCCGTTCGTCGCGCTGGGTCTGCTGCTCACCGGCTGCGGTCAGCACCACTCCGACGCGACGCCGTCGCCACCCAAGGTCGCTCCGGCGAGCCCCGCCACGCTCACGATGCGCAGCGCCTATCCGATCGGCAAGATTCTCGTCGACGGCAACGGCCGCACCCTGTACATGTCCGAAACGGACACCTCGTCCCGGTCGGCATGTCTGAGCAGCTGCGTGAAGGCGTGGCCGCCGCTGCTCACGCGCGGTGCACCACAGGCAGGCGGCGGTGTCAAGGGCGCGCTCATCGGCACGATCCGACGCCCGGACGGCACCACCCAGGTCACCTACCACGGCCACCCGCTGTACCGTTACCGGCACGACCTGGTGCCGGGACAGTCGCAGGGAATTGGACTCAAGGAGCTCGGCACCGTGTGGTACACACTCTCAGCGCAGGGCGACGCGATCTCACCGGACGGCACCGTTGTTACGGGAGGAAGCGGGGGCGGTTACTGAACCGTCAGCGGTGCAGGCGGCCGAAATCTGGCGGTCTTCGGGAGGCTCGGGGCGGTGGCTTGCGATGATTAGCGGTCGGCGTGTCCCCCGGTGGTTGCGTGCCACGGCAGCCACGCCGGTATGTCGTCGGGAAGGGTTCCGGTGAACTCCGGCGGCCGTCGCTGCAGGAACGATCGCACGCCTTCCACCGCGTCGGGGTTTCCCCCCAAGCCTGCGATGAGACGGGAGTCCACCCGCTGCGCGTCCAGCGGCGACGCGACGGGGGAGAGGTGGTAGAGCATCTGCCTGATGACCGCGACCGAAACCGGCGCGGTGTTGACGATCAACTCGTTCGCGAGATCGTATGCCGCTGCGAGCAGTGCTTCCGGCTCGTGCAGGCTGTGTAGGAGCCCGGCAGACCGCGCTTCGGTGGCGCCGAACACGCGGCCGCTGACCATCCAGTCCAGCGCGACGCCGAGGCCAACCAACCGTGGCAGGAACCAGGTCGACGCGCCTTCCGGGTAGATCCCGCGCCGCGAGAATACGAACCCGAACCGGGCGTCGGTGGCGGCGAGGCGGTAGTCGCAGGACAGGATGATGGTTGACCCGGCGCCGACCGCTGCGCCCTGGATGGCGGCGATCACCGGCTTGGTCATCGCGAAGATCCGCATGGAGCAGCGGCCCGCCGGCTCCTGCCAGCCCTCCGTGTCCTCGGCGTCGGGCTCGGCGACGTCCAGCCCGCCCGCGGAGAGATCCGCACCGACGCAGAAGTCGCGGCCGTCCCCGGTGAATACCACGGCTCGCACCTGCTGGTTCCGGTCTGCCCGGTCGAACGCATCGGCGAGTTCATCGGACATCCGTACCGTGTAGCCGTTGCGTGCCTGCGGCCGGTGCAGCGTGATAGTGGCGATCGCGTCACGCACGGCGTAGGTGATCTCGGCGTACCCGTCCACAGCAGTCCTCCTCGCGGCCTTCGGGAGAACTACGGTAGACAGGCCCGGCGCTATTGGCAATAGGTCAATAATTCTCGCTGCACATCGAGGCAGGTCAGCTCGCGCCGTGTTTCCCGGCCAGCACGGCGGGGAAGGCGACCTTGATCAGATGGAGCAGCGAGTCGGTGAGCAGCACGTGCAGGTCGCTGCGGGTGAGCGTGCCGCGCACCAGCCACTCGCGGGAAGCCGCCCGCAACATGCTGGCGTAGCAACGGATCATCGCACGTAGTTCCTCCCTGCCCGCGTCGATATCCGACATCATTGCCGCTTGCAAGACGCGATCGGCGTCGATGTCGTCCGCCTCCCGCAGGATCTGTTCGAGTGCGTCGTCCTTGCCGATCGCGCCGTGCCCGATGGCCGCAAGCCACATCTGCTTGTTGCGCTCCACGATATCGAGCCACCTGTCGACACTGATCGCGATTCGCTGGTCCATAGTGGTTCGTGGCAGGTCCTCAGTGGCCAGCGCGGGGACCGTCACCATCTGGCGGACAACCTCAAGGTAGAGCGCTCGCTTGCTCCCGAAGTAATGGTTGATCAACGCCCGTGCGACACCAGCCTCGGCGGCGATGTCGGATGTCGAGACAGACTCGTAGGTGCCCGCGCCGAACAGCCTGCGCGCGACGGTGAGAATCTGCGTCCTACGCTCATCGGGCTCTAGCCTGCGACGACGAGCAGGGATATCCACAGTCATGAGCCTCAGACTGTCCGGCACGTTGATGCTCTGTCAACAACGGCTCATGCCTGCCGCCAGGAGGGATTGCGGACGACTACGTGTCGGTACTTTATTGGCATAGTGCTAATAGGGTCGAATGCTAGCTGACGTAGGCGAGAGTGAGCAGCTGCTCGTACCTCCTGCCGCCGGGCTGACCGCTATGGGCTCATCGTTGACGGCCGCCGTGTCCGGCCAGCGTCACCGACGTCGCGTCGTCATCACAGTAACTTCGCAGAACGGCGACGGACCCTTGACTGGGTGAATTCAGCACTGTATGCATGAACGTATTCACTCGGCGCCTAGGTGGGCGACGGATGGGAGGTACTGGTGGTATCGAAGGCGGGGTCCGCGCCACCGGAGGTGTCGATGTCGCTGGCCGAGCGCGCCATCCTCGCGGTGCGGGAGATGGTGCACGACGGCGTCCTGTTGCCAGGGCAGCCGGTACGTCAGGGTGCGGTCGCGGAGCAGTTGGGCATCAGCCGCGTGCCGGTCAGGGAAGCACTCAAGAGCCTTCAGGCCGATGGGCTGGTGGAGCCGTCGCCGAGCGGGGGATTCGTCGTTGTCCGGCTGTCCGGGGACGAGTTGAGTCAGATATACCTGATGCGGCGGCTGCTGGAAACCGAGATGCTGGAACGTATTGTCGATGTGCCGGAAGCGGAGATCGACGTGTTGACAGATCTCAACGTGCAAATGGCGCAACGTATCGAGAAGCCGGACAGGGAATGGCACGCCCTGAACCGGCGCTTCCATTTCGGCATGTTCGCGCTCGCCGGTATGCGCCACGTGGTGGTCGAGACGGCCCGGTTGTGGGACCAATCGGCGCCGTATCGCTCGATCTATTCCAGTGACCGTGCGGTTCGCGACCGGATCGTCGGCGAGCACGCCCAGCTTCTCGATGCGTTGCGCAGGGGTGACCTCGCCCAGTTGGTGCGGTTCATGGATGCTCATCGTGGCGCGAGTCAGGTCGAGGTCGTCTCCTTGCTGTCGCGGCCTAGCCTGCCCGGATAGCTGGAAACGCCATTGCCAGGGGTTCGTCTCAACTCGGCACATTGAGGAGGAAGGTCCATGAACAGACCTGCCGCGGACCAGCAGCATCCCCAAGAATCCGGTCCGAGAGTCGGCGCGGACGCGCGGGCGGTGCCAGTGGCGCGTAGCCCGAAATACATCACCTTCGTCGTCGTTATCGCGTTGCTCGCATGGGCGCTGGTATCCATGGACAACGTCATGCTCGGCGTCGCGCTGCCCGCACTGTCGTCGGACCTCGGCCTACCACTGTCCACATTGGAGTATCTCGTCGGCATTTTCGCCTTCGTGACGTTCGCCGCCCCGGTGATCGCGGGCCGCTGGCTCGACCGGATCGGCCGCCGCATGAGCTTTCAGGTTTCGTTGCTCGGCACCGGGATCTTTGGAGGCCTGACGGCGTTGATCGGCGCGTCATGGCAGTTCATCGTTGTGCGGGTGATCGCGGCGACCTCCTACGGTTTGACCGAGCCGGCCGTGAACACGATGGTCGCGGAGGAGGCCCCGAGCAGGCATCGGGGGTTCCTCATGGGCCTCGTGCAGGCCGGTTACCCGCTGGGCGCGGGCATCACGGGAACCATCGCCGCGGTGCTTCTACCCAGTCATGGCTGGCGGCCGCTGTTCCTGATTGCGTTCGCACCGGTGATCATCGTGCTCGCCTCCACCTTCTTCCTGCGGGAGTCACGTCGGTTCGACGCTATGAAACAGGCCAGCGCGAGGCGCGCGGTGGAGAATCGGCCAGGCTGGCGAGAACTCTTCACGCCCCGGCAGCGCAGGCAGACGATTGTCACCAGCCTATTCGGGTTCTGCATCAATGGTGGTATCGGCCTGATCATCGGCGTCGTGACCACCTACCTGGTGCACGTGGACCATCTCAGCCTCGGTGATGCCGCGTTTCTGTTCGGGTTGAGTAACTGGACTGCGCTGGGAAGCCAGGTATTCGTGGGCTGGCTCGCGGACTTCCTGTCCGCTAAGTGGCTGATGACTGCGTATTCGGTGCTGGCTGCCGGTTCGCTGTCCCTGCTGGCGGTACCGCACATCTCCTACACGGTCGCACTGATCAGCCTGGTCGCGTTCGGTTTCTTCGGCAACGGTACGTTCGGTTGCTACACCCGCTACACTACGGAGTCCTACCCCACGGAGCTGCGTGGCACGGGAACGTCGTTCTCACTCGGGTTCTCATTCCTGACGCTGTCATTCATGCCCATCATCGGCGGCGCATTGATCGACACCAGCATCCCGACGGTGATTCCGATGGTCTCGGCCGTACTCGTGCTACTGGGCGCGGTCGTCATCGCATGTGGACGGAACTATCCGCCAAGGCGTGAACTTGAAGAACTTACCCCATCGAGACTGGTCACCTCCCCGTGACGAGGACTGTGGCGGCAGGCAAGAACAACATCGAGCACAAGCAAGGACTGAGATGGCTGATCTGGAATATTCGATCACGGACGGCGTCGGTACGATCCTGCTCAACCGGCCACATCGCAAGAACGCCTTCACGATGGACATGATCGACCAGTGGGCTGAAATATTGCGCGCCGCGCGCACGGATTCCACAGTGCGCGTCGTGGTCGTCACGGGCGCGGGCGATGCGTTTTGTTCCGGTGTTGACCTCGGCCCGCTGGACGCTGACGCACCGGCGCGCGCACGGCCAGGTCCGTTGCAGCGAAAGGAACATCTCACCGAACACGTGCATCGTATCCCGCTCGCCCTCGAAGATCTGGACAAGCCGGTCATCGCCGCGGTAAACGGGGTAGCGGTCGGCGCTGGCATGGATATGGCCCTCATGTGCGATATGCGTGTCATGGCCGGCTCCGCGCGGCTGTCGGAGGGCTACATCCGTGTCGGGCTGGTGCCCGGTGACGGTGGCTGCTACTTCCTGCCCCGGCTGGTGGGTACCGCCAAAGCGCTGGAGTTGATGCTCACCGGCGACTTCATCGGCGCCGAGGAAGCAGGCAGGCTGGGTATTGCGAACCGCGTCGTCGAGGACGGCGAACTGACAGCCGCGGTGGCCGAACTCGCCAGCAAGATCGCTACCGCGCCGCCTGTCGCGGTGAGGGCCATCAAGCGCGCGGTGTACCAGTCTTCCCGCACCGACCTGCGTACCGCGCTGGACCTGATCTCCTCCCACATGGGGGTGGTCACCTCTACCGACGATTCGGCGGAGGCATTCGCAGCATTTCGCGAGAAACGTGCCGGAAGGTACGTCGGTCACTAAGCGCTCGCCTGCCGCGGGCAAACGCGCCGCCGCGGCTGGACTTCTTGGCAGATAAGAAAGACATCTCACGAGGTTAGAAGTCAAGCCGCGAGGGCGGGAGGAGGTGGAAACGCGCGATGTTCGTCGTAGGGGCAGCGGGTTTGCAGGCAGTGGTGGAGTTGGCCGAGGAACTTGTTGAACAG
>JBOHEL010000008.1:0-26990 GCA_050700995.1 Sciscionella sp.
GCAACGACTGCCACCACGGATGCGGGATCGGCCAGATGTCAGGACCCTGCCACTTGAGCAGGAACGAGATCAGGAAACTGCCGACCGCCGCGAGCCACAACACAGCCGTCACCGTCACCAGGCGGCCGCGCGCGCGGCCGTAGATCAACCACAGCAGCGCGGGCACCACCCACACCCAGTGGTGGCTCCAGGAGATCGGCGAGACCAGCAGAGTGAAGAACTCCACCGCGAGGATGCCGCCAAGCCGGTCCCCCGCCCGGATCGCCGAGCGCAACGCCCATCCCGTCAGTACCGCGGCGACAAGCACCCCACCGAGCCAGATCGGTCCGATACCGACGTCGTAGCCAACGGTCCGGGAGAGCGCCGCCCGCAGCGACTGGTTGATCGCGGACCCGATCGGACCGATACGGGTCGGATCGAACAGCAGATGGAACCAGTACCGCGTGAACTCCTCGGGCACCAGCAGGTAGGTCACCGCGAGCGTGAGCGCGCCCGCGACGACGGACCAAGCTGCCGCCGCCCACCGCTTCGTCACAAGGTAGTAGAGGCCGGACACCGCGGGCGTCAGCTTCACCCCCGCGGTCAACCCGACCGCGAAGCCCGAAACCGTCGAGCGCCGACACGCCATCCCGGCCAGCAGCACCGCATCGAGCAGCAAGTTGATCTGCCCGTAGTTGAACGTCGTGCGCACCGGCTCGCACCAGATGCACAGCGCCGTCCACAGCATCGCCCTGCGCCGCCACAGTGCCGCGTCGGCAGGCTGCTCCGAGCGCTCCGCGACCAGCCGCAGTGCCACCCGAACCAGCCACCACAGGCAAGCCACGGAAATGATCTGCCAGAGCCAGCGCACCAGCGCCCACGGCAGGAAGGACAGCGGGAAAAAGACCAGTGCGGCAAACGGCGGGTAGGTGAACGGCAGCGCCCACACGTCCGAGAACTGGCTCAGCCGCCAATCGTAGAGGTGACCGCCGAACAGCTGCGCCGAACCGTCGCGATACACCAGCAGATCGACCATGGTCATTTTCGCCTGGAACAGCACCATCGTGAAGTGACCGAGCACCGAGGCCGCGAGCAGAGCGGGCGCGAACCGCAGCGCGCGAGCCTCGATCTCACGCAGCGTCATGCTTCCCTACCATTCCTGCTCGATCCCACGACCGTCGAGCAGGTTACCCGAGCGTCCACTGTGAACCCGGCTACACCCTGCCGTTTCCACGGAACAAGACACCCCCTTCGCACGTCTTGATGATAGGCGAGAACAACCGGGGAGCCACGATGCTAAAAGCACAGATTGCCACCGTCAGAAGGCTGTCAACACGCACGTTGGCAATCGGCACGCTTGTGGTCGCGGTGATCGCGCTGCTTGCGGTCGGCACCGCAACCGGACATGGAGCGATCGTGTTCGGCATCCTCAGTTTCGCGCTGATTCTGGCCGTGGCATTCGGTGTGCTCTGGTACACCGCACGCGAACACCGGCCGTCTCGCTGACCCGGCAGGCGAGCGGGCGGCTACCCGCTATCAGCGGCCTGCCACAACGCGGCGATGTCAATCTTGCCCATCGTGAGCATGGCACCCATCACGCGTTGTGACTTTCCCTCATCCGGATCATTGAGCAATTCGATCAACGCCGCCGGGACGATCTGCCAGGAAAGGCCGTACTTGTCCTTCAGCCAGCCGCACGGTCCCTCCTCGCCGCCCTCGGACAGCTTGCTCCAGTAGCCGTCAACCTCCTGTTGGGTCGCGCAGGGCACCTGCAACGAGACGGCTTCGCTGAAGGTGAACTCCGGCCCGCCGTTGAGCGCGACGAAGGTATGCCCGTCGAGTTCGAAGGTCACGGTCATCGCTGTGCCAGGTGCGCCGGGTCCTGCCTCGCCGTATCTGGTTACCTGCACGATCCTGGAGTTGTCGAAAATCGAGGTGTAGAACTTCGCGGCCTCCTCGCCCTGGTTGTCGAACCACAGGCACGGGGTCGGTGTATCCAGCCTCATCGCGGTGTCCTCTCACGAGTGGACTCATTCGTCGCAGGCGGGTGTGCCACACAATCTGACCCCGCCGACGGCGAAAACTCATCGGGCGGCGCTGTGGGTATCGCAGCATCGGCGAGACTCGACTAGACGTTGAAGCGGAACTCGACCGCATTACGTAGCCGAATAACCTCTGCCCGGACGTCCTTCTCATCCTCGATCAGGCCCAGAGCAGACTGTCGTCCTGCCAGCCATCGGGGACACCCATGTGCGTGATGGGGACGATCTGAACCGCCGGGAAGCCCTTCACGACGGCGGGGAGCAGCCGGCTGCGGCCAGTGCCCAACCGCTCCGACAGGAACTGTACGAGCGTGAGTTGACCGAAGGTGCGGCTCCAGTTTGTGGACACCGCATCGAGCTCAGGGCGACGCCCGACCGCGGGGAGCTTCGGCACGATCGTGTGGACGCGGTTAAATAGCCGACCGTGATGAGCACAGGTGTTCCGCACCAGGTTGAGCGCCTTGAGCCAGCTCGTGAGCTGCGGTGCGCTAAGCCCACACGCATCGGCGACGACGTCCTGGACATTGCGGGGAGCGAAGCCGTAGAGATAGGTCAGACTCCCCCAGTCCAGCAGCTCGATCGCCGCCCAGACCGGCAGTTGTCCGCCGTACTTCTGCCGGTGGTGCTCCACGAAATCCTCGCGCGACTGGTTCAGTTCGGCCTCGTAGCGCCGAACCCACTTTGAGTGCCGGTCGCCACGCCGCGCCATCGGGCCGAGCAGCGAGGGATCCAAATGAGCACATGGGTCGACGCGCCCCAGCTCATGACCGAGCAGCGCACGGATGGCCAACTCGACGGGGACCAATGCTGCGAACGCGGCGGCGCGAAGACGCGCATCGAACTCATAGAGGGCGACAACATCGCTGAAGCGCGTGCCAGCGTAGAAGTCGTCCTGGCGGCCGACGGGTGTCTGCTTCCGGAACGGGTACCAGTAGCCACTCAAGCGGTAGTAGTTCACTCGCCGAAGGGTCGCGACGGCCGACTCCTGGTCCCCCATGTCCATGCCGCGGCCAGCGAGGATCTCCACTTGCTGGGCGTACGTCTTGTACGCCTTGACGTCCTCGCCCACGAACACCGCCCGACAAAATGAGGACCGGCCCTGGACCTACTGACGTAGGCGGAACCGGTCTTAGTGATCACTACCCTATGCGAGCAGTCTGACACTTGCAACCAGCCCATGTACCGACCAGGCAGGTGAGCGCCCGCCTCAGGCCGCGGGCATGTCGTGACTGCCGCCAGACGTTAGAGCGAAAATCTAAATTCGACCGCATTTCGTAGCCGAGTAACGTTTGGTCAGGCCACCTGCATGCGCTGGTCACCCATCACGTACTCAAGGGCGAGCTCACCACCGACGGCCTCAAGGTAGTTGCGGATGGTGCCAACCTTCGCGCTGTCCAGATCCCCGTGCTCGATCTTCGAAACCTGTCGCTGCCCGACGCCGATGCGTTCGGCCAGTTGTGCTTGCGTGAGTCCGGCCTGCTCGCGCAATTCGCGGAGGCGGTAGGCGCGGACCTCAGCGAGCATCCGCTCCTTGTGCGCCTCGACACGCCCTCGGTCGACAGGGTGCTCGACGACGAAGTCCTTCAGAGTCTTAGCCATTGCAGTCACTCTCCTCTCAGTCTGTTCAGATGGCCGTCGAACAGGTCGTCGGCCAGCGGGATGTTCTTCTTGTACCAGCGCGTCCAGTCGCCGGCCTTGTCCCCGGCGATCAGCATGATCGCCGATCGCTCTGGATCGAATGCGAACAGAACACGCAACTCTGACCGGCCGGATGAGCCAGGCCTGAGTTCCTTCAGAGCTCGAGAAGTTAGAGCGAAAACCGGAACTCCACCACGTTCCGGCACGAAGCAACCTCCCGTAGGGGCAGGACACCCCGAGACCATTCAACCGTGCGAACCAGCCTCGTCACCCGGCTCCGCGTAGGCCGAGCACTCAGCACATCGCGTGATGAAGTCGTGACGACATTCGAGGACGTGCCCGAGGAATCTTTCGGCTGTGTCCAACTCCTCGCGCAGCCGCCGTATCTCCCGCACCCTTCGATCGATCACGGCAACGCGCTCCGGCTCGTCGCGATGAAGAATCTGGCGGATCTCCGGCAGGCTCAGCCCCACTCTCTGACAGGACTGGACGATACGCAGACGCTGAAGGTGCTCCTCCGCGTAGTCGCGGTGTCCCGACGAGGCCCGCTGCGGAATGACGACCCGCTCGTCTTCCCAATGTCGCAACACATGAGTCGCAACACCGAGCTTTGCCGCTGCCTCACCGATTCGCACGCGCCCATGATCGCACATTGACTTCAGGTTGACCTGAAGTTCTAGCGTGGGGTGCGTGACTATCCCCGCTCTCCCAAGCCCCATCCGCATCGACGTCGACGGGGTCGAGATCGCCACTTACCGCCTCGGTCCCGACGACCAGAATTCCGCGAGCAACGTCGTGATCTGTCACGGGACACCCTGGTCTGCGGCGACGTGGATGCCCGTGGCGCAGATGCTCGCCGACCAGCACCAAGTCTTCCTCTGGGACATGCCCGGTTATGGCGAATCGACCTCTGGCGACGACCCGCCGGTTGATCTCGTTCAGCAGCGCAAGCGGCTCGCGGCCGTGATCGATTACTGGCAACTCGACACACCGAACGTCGTGGCTCACGACATCGGCGGTGCGGTCGCGCTCGGCGCACACCTGCTCGAGGGCAGCGCGTTCGCGTGCCTCTATCTCGTCGACATCGTCACGCTTGACCCGTGGGGCTCGCCCTTCTTCCGACTCGTGACCGAACACGAAGGAGCCTTCGCCGCACTGCCGCCAGACCTTCACACGGCGCTCATCCGCGAATACATCGCGGGGGCGGCCGGCCGCAGTCTCGAAAGCGCGTGGGTCGACGAACTCACCCGCCCCTGGCGCACACCAGCTGGCCAGCGCGCGTTCTACCGCCAGATTGCCCAGCTGAGCCCGAGAGACACACGTCCGATCGTCGATCGCCTCGCGGATGTACGCTGCCCTACACGGATCGGGTGGGGCGATTCCGACCCCTGGATTCCCATCGATCAGGCATACGAACTCGCAGCCGCCCTCCCCGCACCTGTTGACGTGGTCCGGTTCCCGGCCACCGGGCATCTGGTGCCGGTCGAAGCCACCGATGCCCTCGGCATGGACCTTCTGCGCTGGCTCGAGCACACTTCACGACGATGAATGATTCTCAACAGCTCAACGAGTGAGAGCGGCACCACCTTCAGCAAATGCTCTCAGAGAAGAGCGAACCGGCCGAGCTGCTGGTCATACGGCGAAACGAAATTCAACCACGTCGCCATCGGCCATGGCGTAGTCCTTGCCCTCCATGCGGACCCTGCCCGCGGCTTTCGCGGCGGCCATCGAACCGGCTTCGATGAGGTCGTGGTAGGAGACCACCTCGGCCTTGATGAAGCCGCGCTCGAAGTCGGTGTGGATGACCCCGGCAGCCTGCGGTGCGGTGGCCCCCTGCGGGATCGTCCACGCCCTGGCCTCCTTCGGCCCCGCGGTGAGGTAAGTCTGCAGGCCGAGGGTGTGGAAACCGGCTCGGGCGAGTGCGTTCAGCCCTGGTTCCGGCTGACCGATGGACTCCAGCAGTTCGAGCGAGGACTCCTCGTCCAGCTCGATCAGCTCGGACTCGATCTTGGCGTCGAGGAACACCGCGTCAGCGGGCGCCACCAGCTTGCGTAGCTCGTCCTTCTTCGCCTCATCGGTGAGGATCGACTCCTCGGCGTTGAATACGAACAGGAACGGCTTCGTGGTCAGCAGGTTCAACTCGCGCAGCTCGTCGGCGTCGATCTCGCCGCTCGCCGCGAACAATGTCCGCCCGGCGTCCAGGATCTCCCTCGCCTTGCTTGCCGCGTCGAACCTGGGTCGCTGGTCCTTGTGTGTACGTGCTTCCTTCTCCAGCCGTGGCAACGCTTTGTCCAGCGTCTGCAGGTCGGCAAGTATCAGCTCGGTGTGAATCACCTCGATGTCGCCCGGCACGTCCACGCTGCCCTCGACCCGCATGACGTCAGGGTCGGTGAACACCCGCACGACCTGGCAGATCGCGTTCGCCTCGCGGATATTGGCAAGGAACTGGTTGCCGAGCCCCTGCCCTTCGCTCGCGCCTGCCACGATGCCAGCGATGTCCACAAAGGACACGGTCGCGGGCACGGTCTTGGTCGAGGAGAACAACGTGGCAAGCGTGTCGAGGCGGGGATCCGGCAGCGGCACGACGCCGACATTCGGCTCGATGGTCGCGAACGGGTAGTTCGCGGCCAGCACGTCGTTACGGGTCAGTGCGTTGAACAAGGTCGACTTGCCGACGTTGGGCAGGCCGACGATTCCGAGGGTGAGGCTCACGGCGGCCGAGTCTAGATGCCCTGCTCGCGGCCCGGCAGCGCCCATCACCGGGCGGCCGGATGGTCATGTCTGATTTCCGCTAGCACCGCCCTGCCTGCGCTGGCAGTATCGAGCAGATGCAGACCGAGACCACCAGCCGGACGACGAAAATCTGGACGGATCCCGAACGTGCCTATCGTGCCGTGGAAACCCGCGATCCTCGCTTCGACGGCCGTTTCATCACCGCCGTTCGCACCACCGGCATCTACTGCAGGCCGTCCTGCCCAGCGATGACGCCCAAGCGCCGAAACACCGAGTTCTTCGCCACCGCAGCCGCAGCGCAGGCAGCCGGCTACCGCGCATGCCGCCGTTGCCTGCCCGACGCCGTGCCCGGCTCACCCGAATGGAACCTGCGCTCCGACCTGGCCGGTCGGGCGATGCGGTTGATCGCGGACGGCATCATCGAAAGGGACGGTGTCACCGGGCTCGCGCAACGACTTGGCTACTCGCAGCGACAGGTGACACGGGTACTTACCACCGAGCTCGGTGCCGGCCCGCTCGCCCTGGCCAGGGCACACCGCGCGCAGGCCGCGAGGGTACTGATCGAGACCACCCGGCTGCCATTCACCGATATCGCGTTCGCGGCGGGGTTCGCCAGCGTCCGCCAGTTCAACGAGACCATCCATGCGGTGTTCGCGTGCGCGCCTTCCCAGTTGAGAGACAACGGCCACGTCCCGGTGGCGGGAGCGGGCACTATAAGCCTCCGGCTGGCATTCCGCTCACCCATGGACGCGGCCGGCCTGTTCGGCTTCCTCGCCACAAGGGCGGTCTCCGGCGTCGAATCGGTCACCAGCGGCGGTTACGCGCGCACCCTCCGGCTGCCGCACGGACCCGCCATCGTTCACCTCGCGCCCGCGCATGGCTACATCGACACCTCGTTGCGACTCACCGACCTGCGCGACCTCGGCACGGCGGTCGCCAGGCTACGGCGATTGCTGGATCTCGACGCCGACCCCACCGGTGTTGACGAGGTACTCAGCGCGGATCCGGTGCTGGCGGGACGCGTCGCCGCCGTGCCCGGCATCCGGCTGCCCGGCAGCGTTGACGGCGCGGAGATCGTGCTGCGGGCCATGCTCGGCCAGCAGATCTCGGTCGCGGCCGCGCGCACCGCATTGGGTCGCCTCACCGCAGCGCTTGGCGAACCGCTGCCCCACCCCGAAGGCGAGCTCACCAGGCTCTTCCCGGAGCCCGCAGCGATCGCCGAGCAAGGAACCGAGGTGCTGCGAGGCCCGGCGAGGCGAGTGGCGAGCGTGCTCGCGGTCTGCGCGGCGCTGGCGGACGGCACGGTCGACGTGCACGTCGGGCGGGACGCCGAGCAGTTGCGTGCCGACCTGGAAGCGCTCCCAGGGGTAGGGCCATGGACGGCGGGCTACGTGCTGATGCGGGTGCTCGGCTCGTCCGACGAACTACTGACATCCGATCTGGTGCTGCGCCGGGGCGCGGCCGCACTCGGACTGCCGAGCGAGTCGCCCGCGCTGCTGGCCTACTCGCGCCGGTGGCAGCCATGGCGCGCCTACGCGGGCATGCACCTGTGGCGGGCGGCGCCATCCCACCGGCCCATATCTCACAACACCGCAAGGAGGTCCGCGTGAGTACCGCACACACGTCGACGATGAGCACCCCTATCGGACCGTTCACGGCAATCGTGACCGCCGACGGGGCGGTCCTCGCCTCGGGCTGGACCGCGCACACCGATGAGCTACTGCCCCAGATCTCCCCCTCGCTTCGACCCGCGGAGCTGCGGACCCGCAGGGACCTCGGGCCGGTGACCACCGCGGTACGCGCCTACCACGGTGGCGATCTCGCATGCGTGGACGACGTCGAGGTCCGCCAGCGCTCCGGCAAGTTCCTGGAATACGCCTGGCAAGTGCTACGGACGGTCCCCGCCGGGCAGCCAACCACGTACACCGAGTTCGCGGCGCTGGCCGGGCGTCCCGCCGCTGTGCGCGCGGCGGCCAGCGCCTGCGCGCGTAACGCGGCGGCGCTGTTCGTGCCCTGCCATCGGGTGCGGCGCATCGGCGGTGCCCTCGGTGGCTTTCGCTGGGGTCTGGATGTGAAGCGCTGGCTGCTCGACCACGAGACCGTTAGGCAGTGATCATCTCCACCGTGGAACCGGTCCGGGCCTTATGAACCCGCAGCCGCATCGGGATCCGCTGCCGCAGCTCCTCCACATGGGAGACCAGGCCGACCACACGGCCGCCGGCACGCAGCTCATCGAGGGTGTCCATCACCTCTTCCAGGGTGTCCGCGTCCAGCGTTCCGAAGCCTTCGTCCACGAACAGCGTGTCCAGCTGCGCCGCACCGGTCTCCGCGGAAACGACATCGGCGAGTCCGAGCGCGAGCGACAGTGACGCGAGGAAGGACTCCCCACCCGAGAGTGTTTTCGCGGAGCGGGTCTGGCCGGTGTAGTCGTCGAGCACGTCGAGCCCGAGCCCACCTCGGGTGCCTCGGACACCGGCGGCATCGGAATGCACGAAGGAATAGCGACCCTGGCTCATCTTGCGCAGTCGCCGAGTCGCCGCCACCGCCACCTCCTCAAGCCGCGCCGCAAGGACGTACGAGCGCAGCGATATGTGCTTGCTGTTCTGGCCCCGGCCGTTGATGACATCGGTGAGTGCTACCAGATCCGCGTACTCCGCCTCGGCGGGCGCCAACTCCGCCCACCGCCGCGCCAACCGCTCACCGAGCTGCGCTACCTCAGTGGCACGTCGCTGCGCGCCGCGGGCAGCCGCGACGGCACTGACCGCGGCCTCCCGTGCGTGCGCCGCCGCGGCCTCGATGTCGGCAAGCGCGACCTGCTCGCCGCCCTCCACCCCCGCCAGTTCGGGTTCGTCGAGTACCGCCTGCGCCGCGATCCGGCTGTGCTCGTGCGCGGTGATCCGCTCCTGCAACTCGGTAATGGCCGCGGTATCGCGCACCGCGGCCATCGCGCTTTCGACGTCACCGAAGCCGGCTTCCGCGATCACCTTCCCGAGCGCGGATTGATACTCCTCGTGCCGGTCGGTCGCGGTGCGCAGCACCACTCTGGCCCCGGCCAGCTCATCCAGGGCTGTGGCGAGCGTCAGCAGATGCTCTCTGCGGGCGGCAACATCGGGATACTCCCCGCGTGCCAGCTCCAGCCGCTCGGCGCGGGAGGCGAAGAGTTCGGCAAGCCCGGCGCGTTCCGCTTCGAGCGTACTGGCCCGCGCCGCGATGCCTGCCAGCTCGACCCGTACCGATTCGTGCTCGGCATCCATGCCATGCACACGTTCCAACCGGGCGGTAGCCAAGGCCGCCAGCGCCGCGTTCTCACGCTGCTCGACCAGCGCTGCTCGCGCCAGCTCGGCGATCTCGATCGGGCTCCTGTCAGCCATTCGATCGGTGATGACCCTCAGCACACGTTCGGATTCCCGCAGCACCTCCGCGGCAACATCCCTGGCGTGCTGCGCGTCATGCTCCGCGCCAACCGCCGACCGCTCGTCGGCCTCGCGCACCGCGCCTGCTACGGCGAAGGCGGGCTTGGGATGCTCATGCGCACCGCAGACCGGGCAAGGCTCGCCGTCGGACAGCCCGGAAGCCAGCTCCGTGGCCATCCCGTCGAGTCGCCGTTGCCGGATGTCGAGCACGGCTTCCCGTGCCTGCTGGTGACGCTCCACCGCCTCGCTGCGCGAGCGCTCCGCATCCTGGACCGCTTGCCGCGCCGCTGGCAGTCGTGCGGCGTCGGCGTTCACCGCCGCCAGCTCGGAATGCCGCACCTGCAATCCGTCTGCTCTTGCCTCGGCTAGGCGGGCGAGCTCCAGCCCGGTTCGGGCGGCCACCAGCCGCTCGGGAAGCGCGGCCAGTCGCCCCTGCAATTCGGCATGGCGTTGCCGGGCCGCCGACAGCTGTGCCCCGCATTCAGCGAGTGTCGCCTCGTCGAGGTGTTGCTGTACCGCGGCGTCCACCATGGCGGTCAGCTCGCCTGCCTGTTCGCGCAGCCGACCGGCCTGCTCGCGAGGCTGGCCGACGCCGCGGGGAATCACGGCGAGCCCGGCGACCACGACCGCCCGGCTCGCTGCCGTTGCACCGGCTGCCGCCGCATGCAACCGTTCGCTCGCCTCGTTGACGGGACGGGCGGCAGCCGCTACCGACTCAGCCTTGTGGGCCGCGGCAAGTTCGGCTTGCCACCCCTCCGGCTGCCCTGAACGCTCGGCCAGCGTGGCCAGTTCCAGCTTCGCCGCGCGTACCCGCCGCACCCGTTCGGCCATCGCCCTGCTGGCTACCAGTTCCACCTCGGCGTGCGTAGCGCTGGCCTTGGCCTCGCGCTCGGCGGCCCCGGCACCCTCGGACTCGGTGGCGCATCGCGCTCGCACCGCGTCAAGCCATTCACCGCCAACCGGTTGCTGGTCCCCTGGCAACTCCTCCCCGGCTGCCTGCGCTACCCGCGCAAGCAGTTGTGACAACCGCTGGCGTTGATCGTCGAGTTCGCGCCCGCGCTCGACTCGGCGCTCCCGGAACCAACGCTCAACGTCGGCGAAGCGTTCGGTCGCGAACAGCTTGGTGAGCAACAGCTCCCGCTCCGCGGTGTCGGCACGCAGGAACCGCGAGAACTCGCCCTGCGGCAGCAACACCACCTGGAAGAACTGCTCCGCTGTCATCCCAAGCACGCGCCCGACGGTCCTGCCGACCTCATCCAGCCTAGTGAGCGGTTCACTCTGCCCGTCGAGCCAGGTCAGCGATGCTTTCGCCGGTTGTCGCGTGGTGCCGTCGCCGCGTTTCTTGGGACGCTCGTACTCGGGGCTGCGCACCACTCGCAACCGCTTCCCGCCCACCGTGAGCTCCAGCGCCACTTCGGTGTTGGTGCTTGCGTCCGCGCTGTCACAGCGCAACCGCTTCACTTCGCCACGGGCACCAGGCACCGCACCGAACAAGGCGAACGCCACCGCGTCGAGCAGTGTCGTCTTTCCCGCACCGGTGTCGCCGTGCAGCAGGAACAGGCCGTCCGCGCCCAGGATGTCGAAATCGATCTCCTGCCGTCGCGGGTACGGCCCGAACGCGGAGACCGCCAGATGGTGCAGCCTCATTCAGCCCACCTCCGTCTCGGCGCTCGTCACTGCTTCCAACGCGCCTGCCAGCAATGTGCGCTCGGACATGGTCGGTTCACACCCCCGCAGCTTCGTGATGAACTCGACCGCGATCTCGATGTCGTCACGCCCACGCACCGCATCGGCGTACCGGAAGCCGCTGCCGTCCCTGCCACCGTCGGGCTGCCAGTCCAGATGCACGGCATACGGAAAGCGCTCCCGGAGCCGCCGCATCGGCTCCAGCGGCCGCACCGGATCGGTCAACCGCACTGAGAGGTAGCGCTCGACCAGCGCCTCGTGCGCCGGCTCGGCGAGCACATCTTCCAAGCCGCCTGAGATGGTCGCGAGCCGCCGAGGTACCGGGAGCTCGCGACGCTCGGCGCCTGCCAGGCCAACGGCGTCCAACTCCACCAACCACACGGATTTGCGTTGCGCCGCCTCCGAGAACGAGTACGCCAGCGGGCTACCCGAATACCGCAGCCGTTCCGAGAGGGTCTGCGGACCGTGCAGATGCCCCAGTGCCACATAATCCACCCCGTCGAACACCGATCCTGGCACCTGTTCCACCCCGCCGACTGCGATCTTCCGCTCGGACTCCGATGCCTCGCCGCCGGTGACGAAGGCATGTGCCATCACGACCGACCGGGTGGCGTTCCTGGCGGCAAGATCCGCCCTGATCCGGTCCATCGCCTCGGTTAGCACCCCGGTGTGGCCCCTCGCCTGCGGTACGTTCAGCAGGTGCCGAGCGGGCTCGGGCTCCAGGTAGGGGATGCCGTAGACGGCGACAGGGCCATGGGCGTCCGGCAGCAGCACCGGCGAGTGCAGTCCGGCGATGCGGGTGCGCAGATGCAGCCCGCCTGCCGCCGCGAACTCGGCGAACGCCCCCATCCTCGGCGCCGAATCGTGGTTGCCCGAGGTGATCACGATCTCCGCGCCGGCCGCACGAATGCGCGCCAGCGCTCTGGTGCACACCCCGACCGCCTCCGCGGACGGCACCGCCCGGTCGTACAGATCCCCTGCCACCAGCACCAGGTCGACCCGCTCGGTGTCCACCAGGTCGGCGATGGCGCCGAGCACGGACTCCTGATCGGCAAGCAGATCCTGGCCGTGGAAGGTCCGCCCCACGTGCCAGTCCGAGGTGTGCAGGATTCGCATGCGGCAAAGGTAGAGCGCATTGCCGACAGGAACCCAGCCGCCACGCCGGGCGTCACTCGAACGTGTGTTCGATTTCGGCCAGCGGGCTAGTCAGAACGCGTCCGGCAGACGCGCGAGCGACACTGGCTGGTCCACCTGTTGATCGGTGCCCGGTTAGGGTTTCGGGCGCACGGCGCGACACGGTCGAGATTAGGGTTTCCTGACGGCCGCGGTCGAGGTGAGGAATTCGCCCAGTTCGCGAGCCACGGTTTCGGGCTCATCCAGCATCGAGAGCACATACGCGCCGGGCACCTCCGCATACCGGGCGCGGGGCATCAGCGCGGCCAGCCGTCGACCGTGCGCAGGCGGCATGACCCGATTGTCGGGTGACCACAGCACCAGCACGTCACGCTGGAACCTGCTCAGTGCCTCGGTGTCCCGGATGAGGGCAACCAGCTGACCCGCAGCTGGCGCGCCGCCAGGCGCAGGCCCGCGGGCAGGCGGGCCGCGAGGGCCACCATCTTGCCGGGGAGCCCGGGCGGGAAGTTGTCGAACGCCTCGCACGGCAGGATCACCTGTCGCGCTACCCGGTGGTCGAGTCCGCGAGAGGTGAGGAACAACGCTCCGCCCCAGTCACTGTGGACGAGCGTCACGCCGTCCAGCTCCAGCGCGTCGAGGAAGTCTGCCACGAGCCGCACCTGGCCTGCCAGGGTCAGATCCGTGCCTGCGTTCATCGGTCGATGATGGGCTCCGAGCGGTAGGACCGGGCGGATGTACCTCAGGCCCTCCGGCAGCAGCGGAAGCACGCGATCCCACAGCGTGTGGTCCATCAGCAGCCCGTGCAGCAGGACCACCGGCTGCCCGGATCCCACCTCGTCGTACTCGATGACACCTGCTGACACCTCGGTGCTGTACATATTGGCTCCGCTAGAACGGTCACTCTAGAATAAATGTTCTACCATCCGTACGTGAAGACTGACCAGCGAATCGTGCGTGCGATGGCGGAACTCCTGCGCGTGCAGGGATACGCCGCGACCGGCATCCAGCAGCTAGCCCGAGCGTCCGGAGCGACCACCGGCTCGATCTACCATCACTTCAAGGGCGGCAAACGCGAGGTCGCGGCCGCCACACTTCGCCAGACAGGCGCCGCCTACATCCAGCTGCTACCGATACTCCTCGACCGAAATGATGACCTCGTCGCCGGAATCGATGCGGCATTCGCGACGGCGGCCGAGGACATGGCGAACACCGGCTGGGCCAACATGTGCCCCGTCGGCACCGTCACCGGCGAAATCGCCGCCACCGAGCCAGAACTGCGCAGGGTCGCGGCAGAGGTGATCGCATCCTGGGTCGACGAGGGCACTGGCTACCTCGCCAGCAGGGGGCTGTCAAAGACCGACGCCCGCGTCGTGATGTACGCACTGCTCAGTGCGCTCGAAGGAGGGTTTCTCCTCGCTCGCGGGCAGCGCTCCGCCGAGCCTCTGCTCGCCGCGGGCCATGCCGTCTCGGCCTATGTCGCGACACTGCCTGTCGCCGCCCCAGCCCCAGCCGAGAGCCACGTGACTTAGCGCAGCTCGACGAGGCCACCCAGAGAAACGTCCCTGACCAGCATCGGCCCCACACAACACCCCGCTCGGCCAAGCCGACGCGTGCGGCCCCGCAACACGAGACGCCGCTCCGACAGACCAGCGCCAGCGTATGGGTATGCCAGGGCAGGCCGTCAAGAAATGAGTTGTATGTCCGAGAACCCGTTCCTCACCCCAAGCGAGCTGCCCTACCAGCTCCCGCCGTTCGACCGGATCGCCACCTCCGATTACCTGCCCGCGTTCGAGGCAGGCATCGCCGAGCAGTTGGCCGAGGTCGAGGCGATCGCCACCGACACGGCAGCGCCCACGTTCGAGAACACGCTGGTCGCGCTGGAACGGTCCGGGCAGACGCTGCAACGGGTGAGTTCGGTGCTGTTCAACCTGGTTTCCTCGCATGGCACCGACGAGATCCACGCCATCCAGACCGAGGTGGCCCCCAAGCTCGCCGCGCACCACGACGCCATCTACCTGGATCGTCGGTTGTTCGACCGCATGGTCGCCGTCGATGACGCCGACCTGGACGACGAGCAGGCGCGCCTGCTGCAGCGTTACCGCACCGATTTCACGCGAGCCGGGGCCGAGTTGGGGGCGCGGGAACAGGCTCGGCTACGAGAACTGAACGCCGAGTTGTCCGAGCTGGCGAGCCGGTTCGGACAGAACTTGCTAGCCGAGGCGAACGCGGCGGCGGTCGTTGTCGCGGATGCCACGGAACTCGCGGGGGCCCCCGACGATGTCGTCGAGGCGGCCTCGGATGCGGCAAGGGCGCGCGGCCTGGACGGTCGGTACCTGCTCAACCTGCGCCTTCCGACACAGCAACCACTGCTCGCCACGCTCGGAGATCCCCTGCTGCGGCGCAGGTTGTTCGAGGCTTCCGTGAACCGTGGATGTTGTGGCGGTGACCATGACAACTCCGAGCTCGCGGCCAGGATGGCGGCGCTGCGGGCGGAGCGCGCCGAACTGCTCGGCTACCCGACGCACGCTGACTACGTGATAGCGGATCAGACCGCGGGCAGCGCCAAGGCGGCCCGCACCCTCCTTGAGTCACTGGTGCCCGCCGCCGTGAGCAATGCCCGCAGCGAGGCCGAGCGGCTGCGGTCCACCGCAAGCGGCGAGCTGCGGCCGTGGGATCGCGCCTACTACGCGGAACGGGTACGCAAGCAGCTCTTCGATATCGACAGTGCTGACCTTCGCCCCTACTTCGAGCTGGAAAGGGTGCTGGCCGATGGCGTGTTCTTCGCGGCGAACCGGTTGTACGGCATCGAATTCCGCGAGCGTCACGATCTGCCGACCTATCACCCCGGGGTGCGGGTATTCGAGGTCACCGAGGCCGACGGCTCACCGCTCGGCCTGTTCCTCGCCGATTACTACACCCGGCCGGAGAAATCGGGCGGCGCATGGATGAACGAGCTGGTCGAGCAGTCGGAATTGCTTGATCGCAAAACCGTGGTGGTGAACAACCTGAACATCGTCGCCCCGCCGGAAGGTCAGCCAACACTACTGTCCTTCGACGAGGTCACCACGATGTTTCACGAATTCGGCCACGCCCTGCACGGGCTGTTCTCCCTGGTGCGCTACCCGCTGTTCTCCGGCACCAACGTGGCGCGCGATTTCGTCGAATACCCTTCCCAGGTCAACGAGATGTGGGCATTGTGGCCGGAGGTCCTCGCCAACTATGCCCAGCATTACCGGACAGGGGAAGCGATGTCGAGCGCCCTTGCCGAGAAACTCGTCGCGGCCGAGAGTTTCAACCAGGGCTTCGCGACCACCGAGTACCTCGCTGCCGCATTGCTCGACCTCTCGTGGCACGAACTCGGTGCCGCAGACCCGCTGGTCACCGATGTCCTCGGGTATGAGGCACGAGCGCTGGCATCCGCCGGGCTGGCACTCCCCGATGTGCCTCCGCGATACCGCACCACCAATTTCAAGCACATCTTCGCGGGCGGATACTCCGCCGGGTACTACTCCTACATCTTCAGCGAAGTACTCGACGCCGACACCGTCGAGTGGTTTCGGGAGCGCGGTGGGCTCCGGAGGGAGAACGGCGAGAGGTTCCGAAAGGAGTTGCTGTCCAAGGGGTTCAGCGTCGACCCGCGAGCGGCGTACCGCACGTTCCGTGGTCGCGATCCGGAGATCGCCCCGCTGCTGGTGCGCCGGCACCTGACACAGGCAGGCTGAGCCTTCAACGCCTGCCTGCCCGGACGAACGGAAACGGCACCGTCTGGCGAATGGTCGCTCCGGTGAGCATCATGAGCAACCGGTCAAGACCCAACCCGAGCCCCCCTGTAGGGGGCATACCGTGTTCCAGCGCGAGCAGGAAATCCTCGTCAAGCTCCATCGCCTCGGTATCGCCACCGGCGGCCTGCACGGACTGCGCCCGCAACCGCTCGCGCTGCTCGACCGGGTCGGTCAGCTCGGAGTAGGCGGTACCGATCTCTGCCCCGAACGCGACAAGGTCCCAGCGCTCCGCCAACCGCGAATCGTGACGGTGGCGCCGCGTCAGCGGAGACACTTCGATGGGGAAGTCGGTGTAGAACACCGGCCGCTCGGCACTCGGCTCCACCAGTTCCTCGTAGGCCGCCATCACCTGCCTGCCGTGCGACCACTCGCCGCGCACCGTGACATCGGCCCGCTCGCACGCCGCCCGCAACCGCGGCAGCGGGGTCTCCGGCGTGACCTCCGTCCGCAGTGCCGAGGACACGGCCTCGTGCACCGGCACAACTGGCCAGTCGCCCGAGATATCCAGCTCCTCGCCGCCCCGGCGCACCACCTCCGCGCCATAGGCAGCACGCGCAGCGTGCTGCACAAGCCGCCGTGCCAGGCCCAGCATCGTCCGGTAGTCCGCGTACGCCTGATACGCCTCAAGCATCGTGAACTCTGGGTTGTGAGTGGCGTCGGCGCCCTCGTTGCGGAAGTTCCTATTCAGCTCGAAGACCCGATCCACACCGGCAACGCACAGTCTCTTGAGGTAAAGCTCCGGCGCGATCCGCAGGTACACCCGCTGGTCGTAAGCGTTGATGTGGGTCACGAACGGGCGCGCGTTGGCGCCGCCGTGGACATTCTGCAACATCGGCGTCTCGATCTCGACATAGTCAAGCTCCGAGAGGAACCCCCGCACCGCGGCGGTCACCCGCGAACGCAGTTCAAGCATCTGCCGCGCCTCAGGATTTACCACCAGGTCCAGGTAACGCCGCCGCACCCTCGTCTCCTCGTCGACGAGCCCTTTCCGCTTGTCCGGCAAGGGATGCAGGCATTTCGCGGTCAGCGTCCAGCTCTCGGCCAGCACCGAGAGCTCACCGCGCCGCGAGGTCACGATCTCGCCATAAATACCAAGCTGATCACCGAGATCGACGGCGTGTACGCAGGTGCGCAACTCCTTACCGCCCAACACCGCGGCATCCAGCATCACTTGCAACTCACCGCTGAAATCGCGCAGCACCAAGAAGCACAAGCCTCCCATAGCCCGCTTCGCTACCACCCTGCCTGCGACGCGAGCCTGCTCGCCGGTGTGGAAATCTGGCCGCAGGCAGCCGAAGCGGGTGCTGACTTCGGCGAGCGTACTGCCGCGCGGGAACTCCGCCGGGTAGGGCTCCATTCCGGCCGCGCGCAGCAATTCGATCTTGTCGCGCCGGGCTCGAACCTGCTCGGGCAGCCGCCCGGGAGGCGGCCCGGCGACCGCCGCGCGCTCGTCGATTTCCCGCGCGGCGGCATAAAACGCTTCCGAACGGACACCGTTGCGTGATTCGTAAATCCGCCGCCAGTAAGGCACGAAACCCTCAACCATACCGGCGGCAAGACTCACCCTCGGCAGCTGCCTGGCACGCTGAAAGCACAGGAAACGAGGTACCCAGTCCGGCCCGTACTTCGCGTTCGCGCGGTAGAGCGACTCCAACTGGAAGTAGCGGGAGAAGAAGCTCAGAACGGCGCGCCATGCCCGCAGCACAGGGCCTGCGCCGATCTTCTCCCCGGCCTCGAACACCGCGCGGAACATCGCGAAGTTCAGCGAAATCCGGTGGGCGCCTAGCTGACCTGCCGCCTCGACGAGTTCGGCGACCATGTACTCGTTCAGCCCGTTCGCGGCGGCACGGTCCCGGCGCATCAGATCCAGCGACAGCCCCGCCCTTCCCCACGGCACGAACGACAGCAGGCCGCGCAGCTGCCCCTCGGCGTCGTAGGCCTCGACCATCACGCACCGCGCGTCGGAGAGGTCACCGAGGCGGGAGAGCGCCATGGAGAACCCCCGCTCGGTGTTCTCCCCTCGCCAAGCGTCCGCCTTCACAGCGAAATCGTGCAGTTGCCGCGCGGGGATCTCACCGTGGCGCCGGATGACCGTGCGGTAGCCCAAGCGCCGCAATCGCTGCGCCGCTTGCCGAACCGAGCGCCGTTCCCTGCCGGACAGGCTGAATACCCGAACGTCCACAATGGCCTCATCGCCCAGCTCCAGTGCCTTGAGCCCGGCCGCGCGGTAGCAGCGCGCGCCGCGCTCGCTCGCACCGAGTGCGGCAGGGACCCAGCCGTAATGGGCCGCCTCCGCGAGCCACTCCTGAACCGCGGCGGACCAAGCATCCGGATCGCCAACCGGATCGCCGCTTGCCAGGGTCGTGCCGCCGAGTACACGGTAGGTCACGGCCGCCTCCCCGTTGGGCGCGAACACCACGCTCTTGTCCCTGCGGGTGGCGAAATACCCCAATGAGTCACTCTCGCCGTGCTCGGCGAGCAACTGCCGGATCTGCAACTCCTCGGACTCGGTGAACACCCGCCGTTCCCGTGCCGACACGAAGAACTCGATCAGCGCGTACGCCGCGACCGCTGCCGCGAGCGCGCCGAGCAGCACCGACAGCCAAGCCGGCCCCTCGCCGTGCACACCGAAGCCGCGCAGAGTGAAGACCCGCCCGAATACCTGGTTCGCCGCCCACCCCAGCCGTTCTCCGACAGTGTCGAGTCCGTGATGGAAGAACTCCGTCAGTAACCACCCCATCGCGCTTACCGTGACCAGCCCTGCTACCAGGTGCGTTCCGGCCCGCCAGAACGAACCTGGCGCGGTGCGGGCACAGAACGCAGGCCGCAGCATGTGCAGGACCACCAGCACGCAGAGCGCGGCAAGCGTGAGAATGCCCAGCAGCCACAATGCCGCCATTGGCGAGACAGCATGTTGGATAGCGGGGCGGAAGTGGCGACCGTGGGTCAGTCGCCATGCCAGTGTGGAAAACAGGAATCCCATCTCGAGATATTGGAAGGCGAGCAGCAGGTTCAGCGCCGCCCGTTTGCGCCTGCGCAATGCCGCGCCATGCACCGCAAGGCCGAGCGCGATCACCACACTGCCGTCCACCGGCAGCCCGAGCACCGTATAGAGACCGTAGGTCGCCCGGTAAAACGCGTCGTGGCCGCCCACGTCGTAGATGAGCACCAGGGAGAACAGCGCGCCGAGCTGCACAAGACCGGCGACGATTCCCGCCGCCTTCGCCTTCCACGGCGACAGTTTCGGCGCGGACCATATCCGGTTCGCGTTCTTCGTCACGCTCTTCTCATTTCTTGTGTCCCGTTCGGCGGTGCGCCGGCTCTGGCGACTACGAGCTTGCCGTGATGTGACTCGATGCGCGATTTCGGCGTGTGCGAACCTGGCGTGCTGCCGACCGGACCGGTGGTGCGCACCGCGTGCAACACGTTCGCGGGCACCCTCGGGCTGGGGCCGATGGCTGTGCGCACGGGCCGCCTCCTTCACGATAGCTGCCGCACCGCAGTGTGGAATTGCAGTGTGGACGTTGAGACAACTCTCAGGTTGCGCAGGTGTGGTGCCTGTCAAGGCGGTGCCCGGTTTTGTCGGTGGTACCCGGCATGATCTGGGTATGAACGTCGTACCGGGAGGAGGAGGTTCGTGACCGGCACCGTCAGCACCGTGTTCCTGACCGCCGCGATCGTGCTCGCGCTGTTGCTCGCGGCGGTCGGTGTACTGCTGTGGCGGCTGTACACCGACAGTGTCCGCAGGGCTGACACGGCCGGGGAGCTGCTGCGGGCCGAGCGGGCACGCGCGGACGAGCGGCAGGCCGCGCTACGCCGCTACGAGGTGACATTCGCCTCTGTCACCGGGCGCGGCGAACTCGGCGAGCAGGTACTGGTGGAGACGGCCAGCGCGTTGGGTCTGCGAGAGGGGCTGCACTTCACCCTGCAGGCCAATATCGCGGGCGGCGGCTCCGTGCGGCCCGACATGGTGCTCGCCGTCGGTGGCGGCAGGAAGGTGCCCGTCGACGCCAAGGCAAGTCTCGCCTGCTGGGCAGAGGCGATCGAGACAGACGATGCCGAGGAGCGGGCGGACGCCCTCCGGGTACATGCCCGCAACATTCGTGCCAGGGCGAACGAGCTGGCCGGGAAGGGATACCAGCGCTGGGCGGATGCCATCTACGGCACGATCATGTTCGTTCCGAATGACTCCGCCGTCGTCGCCGCCCTGCAGGCAGACCGCGAGCTGCTGCGATGGTTGCTGCATAAGCGGGTGTTCCTGTGCGGACCGACAGGGTTCGCGGTCGTGGCATCCGCCGCGCTGTTCGCGTCCACCGAGCGGGTGCTGGCCGAGGACGTCGAAGTGATCAGGGCACAGGCCGCCGCGTCCCATCGGGCGGCGGGCAGCGCGGTGGACGCGGTCAACCTCTCAAGCACCCATCTGCAGCGATTCCTCGCCGCGCGGCGACGAGAGCTCGATGCGCTGGTAGGCGTCCGCTCGGCCGTCGCGCCACTCGCCGACGCCGCAGGGAGCCCGACCTCATTGCCAGACGTGCGCGGCGCTACCGAGTTCACCGAAACCGCGTCGGCCACTGCGGGCGCCGGTCTGCTGCACGCAGCGGATACGGACACCTGACCAGAAAAAGCACTGCGTCAGCCGACGGCGTGAAGAGTGCCCGACGCGGCAGGCAACAAACCGGCTACGGTATGGACTCGTGACCGAGACACGCGACCGGCAAAGCAAACCGGACGATGCCTCCACAAGCACGCCGTGGGAAGAGCGTCAACTCTTCGGAAACGCACGCGGGCTGCCCTGGTGGGGCTCGATCGTGCTGGCTTTCGGGCTTGCCGTGGTCGGCGCGTTCGTAGACCTGAAGACCCAGAACACGCTCGGCCGGGTCTTCCAAGGCGCGTACTTCGTCGGCTGCGTTGGCGCCATCTGCCTGGTACGCAGGCGCAGCCTGTTCGGTCCGATGGTGCAGCCGCCACTGATCCTCGGCATCACCGTGCCGCTGGTGGTGTTACTCGGCGGACCCGCCCTCACCGGCGGGCTGAAGACCAAGGTGCTGGCGGTGAGCGCGCCGCTGATCAACGGCTTCCCCACGATGGCGATCACCACGGTGATCACGGTCGGCGTCGGCGTGGCCCGGATCTACCTACAGCGCAAGCCTGGCACGGAGAAGCGCGCGAAAGGTGCCCCTCGGAAGCCACCGCAGCGGCAGGACAAGCGACCCAACGTCGCACGGCAAGCACGGCAGCGCGGGGAAGAGCGCTCCACCGGCGCCCCCACATCGGCTGGCACCGGCAGGCCACCAGGGAGCAGCCGAAGTTCGGCCACCGGCCGCAGGGAACCCCAAGCTGGCACTGGCCGAAAGGAACCGCCCGCGAGTGCCGCGCGCAGGACGAGCGACAGCCAGCCCAGAAGGCAAGATCCCCGCAGGCAAACCGAGCATGGCACAGCGCGGGGGGTCAGCGCTGAGCGCGCGCGTCAACCCCGGCCCGTCCGCGCCGAACCGCCCGCCGATCCTTGGAGCAAGCCGCGCCGCAGGCGCCGTCGCGAGGACTGATACCGGGAACGGTCCCGGCATGATCCCGCCAGCCTGCGGGCACCCCGATTCTCAGGACCGGCTGCCGCCGAGATCCTTGCGCAGTTCCCTCGGCAGTTGGAAGGCGATCTTCTCGTTGGCCGTGGTGACCTCTTCGACGTCGGACCAGCCGCGTTCGGCGAGCACCCGCAGCAGTTCCTGGACCAACACCTCGGGAACGGAGGCGCCGCTGGTCACGCCTACCGTCTCGACGTCGTCGAGCCACTCCTCGCGCAGCTCACCGACATGGTCGAGCAGGTAGGCGGCACGGGCACCTGAGGTCAGCGCGACTTCGACCAGCCGCTGGGAGTTCGAGGAGTTCGCCGAACCGACAACCAGTACCAGATCGCATTCGTCAGCCATCGCCTTGACCGCGGTCTGCCGGTTCGAGGTCGCGTAGCAGATATCGTCCGACGGCGGTGCCTGCAGATCGGGGAAACGCTGCTTGAGCTGCTCCACCCGTTCCATGGTCTCGTCAACCGAGAGCGTGGTCTGGGACAACCAGATCACCTTCGACGGGTCGCGCACCTCGACATTCGCCACATCCTGTGGGGTGTCGACGAGCTGCACCCGCTCGGGGGCCTCGCCCGCGGTGCCCTCCACCTCCTCGTGACCGTGGTGGCCGATCAGCAGGATGTCGAAGTCCTGCTTCGCGAACCGCTTGGCTTCCTGGTGCACCTTGGTCACCAGCGGGCAGGTCGCATCTATGGTGCGCAAGTTCCGCTGCTCGGCCTGCTGATGCACCATCGGCGAGACACCGTGCGCGGAGAACACCACCATGGCACCCTCAGGGACCTCATCCGTCTCATTGACGAAGATCGCGCCACGCTCGCTCAGCGTTCTCACCACATGCTTGTTGTGCACGATCTCTTTGCGCACGTAGACCGGCGCACCGTAGGCGTCAAGCGCCTTCTCTACGGTGTCCACCGCACGGTCGACGCCCGCGCAGTATCCACGTGGCCTGGCTACCAGCACTCGCTTGGTCATGCCTCCAGGGTACGGACCGCCGCCGCGCCCGCACGTCGCCTCCGTCACTCACGGTCTCTGATGCTGGCATAGCGGTAGCCGGTGCAGGAGACTGTGCTCATGAAGTTCGTGGGCACACCGTTTCCACTCCCCGTCCGTGTCGCCGCCGGTCTCGCCTTGAGTGTCGTGGAGAACGCCAGGCAGGTGCCGCGCAAGCTCGCAGGCTTGCCGGTGTCTCTTGTCAGCCAGGCGCTGCAGACATCCATGCGGATGCAGCAGCACATCACCGAGTTGGCGATCAAGGGCGACGACGCGCTGTCGGTGTTCCAGCCGGTCGAGGAGACACCGAGGTGGGCCACCTTCGACGAGGACACCGCTGGCAACGGCGCCCGACCGGGGCAGGGCCGCTCGGCCTGGGACGACGCCACGTTGTCCGATGACGAGTTGCCGGACACCGCGCCCGACCCGTGGACGACGGAGGAGCGGGCGCTCGCCGCCGACATCGCGGCCGGCGTGGTAGCCCCCGGCCTTGACGAAGACGCTTTCGACGTTGGCGACGACGACACCGTCGAAGCCGCCGCCGAGGCGCCCGCCGCGTTCCCAGGTTACGACGAGTTGTCGCTGCCCCAACTACGTGCGCGGCTGCGGAAGTTCTCGCTCGCACAGCTGCGGGAGCTGCTCGACTACGAGTGTGCGCATGCCGATCGCACCGAGTTCACCGGCATGCTGACCCGCCGTATCGACACGGTGCGCGAGACACGGGCGTGAGTGCGGCAAACGGAACCACCGCAGGCCCGACCAGCCCCGAGCAGCCATGGCCGGTACGCACCGTCGCCAGGAAAATCGCCGACTGGATCAACCGGCTCGGCGCGGTATGGGTGGAGGGCCAGCTCACCCAGATCTCGGCGCGCCCGAGGACCCAGACGGCATTCCTGACACTGCGCGATCCGGCTGCCGAGATCTCTCTCACGCTGACCTGCCCGGTGGGCCTGCTGCGCGGCATGGACCCGCCGTTGACCGAGGGCAGCAGGGTGGTGGTGCACGGTAAGCCGAACTTCTACGCGGCGCGAGGCACGCTGAGCTTGCGGGTCGACGAGATTCGGCCGGTGGGTATCGGTGAGTTGCTCGCGCGTATCGAGCGGCTGCGCAAGCTGCTCGCGGCGGAGGGACTGTTCGATCCTGCCCGCAAGCGCACGCCGCCGATGCTGCCGCGTGCCATCGGGTTGATCACCGGGCGCGCCTCGGCAGCGGAGCGTGATGTGCTCAGCAACGCCACCGCACGGTGGCCCGCAGCCCACTTCACGGTGCTCAACGTCGCCGTTCAGGGCGCGCTCGCGGTACCGCAGATCATCACCGCGCTGTCTACTTTGGACGCCGACAAGGAGGTCGAGGTCATCGTGCTCGCCCGCGGTGGTGGCAGTGTCGAGGACTTGCTGCCGTTCTCCGACGAGACGCTGTGCCGGGCGATCGCCGACTGCCGAACCCCGGTGGTGAGCGCGATCGGGCATGAACCTGACAGCCCGCTCACCGATTACGTGGCGGACGTGCGTTGCTCGACACCGACCGATGCAGGCAAGCGGATAGTCCCTGACGTGCGGGAGGAGTCCCGGCGGGTACGCCAGTTGCGCGACCGTGCCAGGCGTGCGCTTGCGGGCTGGGTGGAGCGTGAGCGCAGGCTGCTCGACGCGTTGCGCTCCCGGCCGGTCCTCGCAGACCCGCACCGGCCGCTGACCTTGCGGGCCGAGCAGGTCGAGGCATTGCGCGAGCGTGCCAGGCGGGCCATAGTGGCCGGGCTGCGCGCCGAGGGCACACAACTCTCGGCGACGAGGGCACGCTTGACGACGCTCGGCCCCGCGGCCACGCTGGCGCGTGGCTACGCCGTGGTGCAACGGGTGAGCGCCGATGGCAGCACTGTGGTGCGTTCCACAGCCGAGGTACCAGGGGGAACCGAATTGCGTATCCGGCTCGTTGACGGTGCGATCCATGCCGTCTCGTCCAGCGCGGCAGCCACCGAAGGGCGGAGGTGACCGGAGTGGCGCTTCCGAACTGCTCGCCGGAGTTCCTGCCGCTGACAGTGTCGGCTTCCGGTCATACGGCCGCCACGGCCGAGGTACATCGCAGCGCGGTCGCCGCGGATGCCACGGCCGCGGATGCCTGGGTCGGGCTGCTTGCAGGCTGTCGTGCGCCTGGCCGCCGCGGGCTGCCGGCCCAGCTGCGGGCTCTGACCGAGGCGACAGCGAGCTACGTCGGCACCAGCTGGTGGTTCTCCGACGGCTCGGCGCACCGCAACCGCGTGACCGAGTCGCAATTGCGGATCGAGGACGCGGTGCGGGAGGGTGATGGCGAGGAGTTCGCGGAATCACTCGCCGCGTTCGACCAGGCAGTCGCGACCGCGGTGGTGTGCGCGCCTCGGGCCGAGGGCACGCTGCCGCTGCAGCGCCACGACGAGGTGGGCACCAACCAGGCACGGTGAGACCCGGCGCGGGCGGCCCACGCACCGTGACGGCATGATGAGCCGCATGGCCGAGGAAGCCGGGGCACCCGAACCCGCCGAGCTGAGCTACGAGACCGCGCGCGAGCAACTGGTTGAGGTGGTATCCCGGCTGGAAGCGGGCGGGCTTTCCTTGGAGGATTCCCTCGCGCTGTGGGAGCGCGGCGAGGAGCTGGCGGCGATCTGCGAGCGCCACCTCGCCGGGGCGAGGGAACGTGTCGATGCCGCACTGGCCACCGTCGAAGACACCCCCGAGTAACTGAATCACCCCCTCCGCACGGGCGTTTCGGCACCGAAGACGTCCGGCGTTGACAAGTACCCGGTTCAGAGTACTCTATTTTAAGTACTCTGAACCGGGTATTCGGAGGTGAGCATGTCGCGTCGCAGGATGTCGAACCCACTCGCACTGGCGGTACTCGCCTGCCTGTGGGAGCGCCCGATGCATCCGTACGAGATCTCGAACACGCTCAAGCATCGCAACAAGGAACACAGCATCAGGCTCAACTACGGCTCGCTGTACTCGGTGGTGGAGAGCCTGCGGCAGCGGCGGCTGATCGCCGCCGTGGAGACCAGGAAGGACGGGAACCGACCGGCGCGAACCGTCTACGAGATCACCCACTCCGGCGACGTCGAACTGCACGAGTGGCTGCATGAACTGATCTCGACACCGGTCAAGGAGTACCCGGCACTGGAAGCGGGCCTCTCGCTGCTGCCGGTACTCCCCCCTGATATGGCCGCGGCCCTACTCGCACAACGCGTCAGCATGCTGACCGCGGCGCTGACAGAGCTTGCCTGCACCGACCGTGAGCTGGACGAGATGGGCTTTCCCCGGCTCTTCCGCATCGAGAACGACTACCACGAGGCGATGTTGCGTGCCGAGCGGGACTTCGTCAGCGACCTTGCCGAGCAGATCCGCGGGGGCGTGCTGGGCGGAGTCACCATGTGGCGGCGGATGCACGAACTGACCGAAGCCGGGCACAGTTTCGCCGAGATCTCCGCGAACCCGGCGAAGTACTTCGGAGAGGAGGCGGGGCACTGGCTGGCACAGGCAGACGTGAAGCCTGCCGAATGAACTGATGTCCTGGCCGGGTGCTGCAACACCCGGTCAGGACCACCCTGGAGTCGATCCCGCGAGACGGAACCTCAGCAACTTCAAGGCCCTACCAGCCTACCGGCTCGCGCGCCTCGACTCCTGACCACTAGGAGTCACCAAGCATGGCAACAGCAACATCGACGGCGCTGGAAGCCGTTGACCTGGTCAAGACCTATCAAGCGGGCAAGCGCAAGCCAGCGGTGGAAGCGTTGTGCGGCTTGAGTTTCGCCGCAGAGACCGGCAGCGTCTTCGGCCTGCTAGGTCCGAACGGCGCGGGCAAGTCCACTGCGGTGAAGATTCTCTCCACGCTGTCCGTCGCGGATTCCGGTAGCGCACGGGTCGCGGGCATCGACGTCAGGCGGCATCCGCAGCGAGTGCGCGAGGCCATCGGTTTCGTGGCACAGAAGGCAGTCACGGATCCGATGGCGACCGGCACCGAGAACCTGGTTCTCGCGGGTCTTATCCACGG